>JABXGV010000189.1 GCA_016550485.1 archaeon | reverse complement strand
TCAGAAACTCCGAGAAGCGCTTACAAAGACCGCTCCTAAGAAGCCCGTTGTTGTATGGAAGGCTGGAATCACAACGGAAGGTGCCCGTGCTGTTGCCAGCCACAGCGCTGCCTTAGCAGGATCGCCTCAAGTATGGGGTGGGTTTCTTCACCAGACTGGTGTCGCTATGGTTCACAGCTTTGAGCACCTAATTGACACTATGGTAGCTTTCCTACGCTGTCCTCCACCAAAAGGGGATAGGGTGGCGTTTATAGCCATCAGTGGAGGAGCTGGCGTGGTGGGCACTGACCTTCTCGTTTCCCACGGCTTCAAACTACCCACTCTAACCCAGGAGAAGGTGAAAGCCCTGAGTAAAATCGTTCAGGCTGTCGGAACCAACATCCGCAACCCCATCGACCTGGCCTCTAGCTACTTCTATCCAGATGTTACTTCTCAGGCCCTACGCCTCGTCGCGGAGGATGACAACATCGACGCAATAATCCTAGAAGCTGCTCCACACTACATCGAGTTCATGGCCAGGCACTTGGAAATGAAGGACTACACTCAAGATTATTGGCAGATAATCATCGAGGTGGCTAACTACTGCATGCGTGAATGCCACAAACCCTTCCTCGTAGCAGTTCCGGCCATAGGCTTCGCTGAAGAGAACCTCGCAGCTCGCCGCCAATTCCGTAAAGGAGGGCTCCCCATATCTTTCACTACAGCCGATGCCGCAAAAACCCTCCGAACCCTCATCACCTACTACCAACGACACCCCAATCTTTCCTCTCCTTTTGAAACCTGACTTACCACACTCAAACAACGGAATTCAACAGCTGGTGGCTGTTATTTACCTAACAGCCCTAAGATGGGTGCTTCCGGAAAAGAATAGTTTAAATATCCAGGACAAGGGGCTAGTATTGTGGGTGCTGGGGCTGGCGAAAGATGAAGGCACTTCCATCCCCCTAGAAAAACCATTCCCTCTCCCCTCCAATTGTGTCCTTTTTTGGACGTGCCCAAATCCGCCATAAACCCCAGTGACCCCTTCTTCTTTATTCACAGGACTTTTCAGTCATGGATGGTACTGGATTTATCCGCAATCATTTGCTAGGGTGATGTTATGGATTTCAGCGAATTACTGGCGAAGCGGCGTTCTATCCGTGATTACCAGGAGAAAGAAGTGTCCCTAGATCTTGTGAAGGCGATTATACGGGAAAGCTGCCTAGCACCTAGCGCGACTAATGGGCAGCCGTGGCGATTCATCATAATCCATGACCGGAAATTGATGAAGCGGCTTTCTGACGAGAGCAAAAGGAATCTTCTAGCTCTTATGGAACAGTCCTCTAGCCCATTAACTTCAGTGTACGGCGCGTTTCTCCGGAATGAAGACTATAATGTTTACTATAATGCACCTTGCCTTGTCTTCATTGTTGGTCGTAAGAATCATCGGTCGCTGAGGGTAGATTGCGCGCTAGCTGCCGGCTACTTCATGTTTGCCGCCACAGCTAGAGGACTCGGAACGTGCTGGATAGGGTTAGGGCTATCGATACAAGACCCCGAACTCCGCCAGGAAATAGGGCTCCCCGATGACTACACCATCGTGGCTCCCATTATTTTGGGGTACCCAAACAGTGTACCTGCTCAGCCCTCCCGTGAGCCGAGAATTCTTAAAATACTCTAGTCAAGAAGACCCACATCGCGCCTATAGCTTCGGTACGCCTCAAGTTTCTTTGCAGATATCGTGCTCACCAGGGCAGTGCGGCTTGTCGGTTGGGCGACTTTCAAGGCTTGCTTACTTGGGTTTTCCCCTGTACTGAACCGATGGGCGGGGTCAGCGATGCAGGAGGCCCCACAGGTAAAGGTCCCTGAGACAGGTGAGCGAATTGCCTGATCTGCACTCACAATAGGCACCGTAAACTCCTTGGAACGTACTGCAACCAAGGATTGCCAAGCCCAACGCCCATAGCCTATGAGCTCTTCATCGAGGACCGTTGTCATCGTGGGAACAGCTAGAAAATCCACTTCGCGGGCTACTTGGTTGACAATCCTAGCATCCCAGAGATCCGCGCAGACAAGGATTGCAATATTGAACTGGTTATGTTCAAAGATTGGTGTCCGGTTTCCAGGCTCAAGACCTAGTTTCTTCTCCATCCTGAAGGGGCGTTGCTTGTCATACTCACCGATGACCTTGCCTCTTGAGGAGAAAAGGTAACTGCGGTTTCGCCACTTTCCTTCAGGAGTTTTGAACGGTATCGAACCCGCCACTATGGCTACTCGGTGTTTGTGGCAAAGGCGGGAAACTTGTTCCCATACCTGGAGATAGTAGTCCTCACCCTTCACGCCCGCTAGCCTCCATTCGGGTACTGATCCGAAGCAGTACTCTGGGAGTACAACGCAGTCTGGTGTGAATTCCTGAGAAATCATGGAATTAATCAGTGAATCGATGGTTGTGATGGTCTCCGAAAGATTTGATGATGGAATCAACTGCAGGGCGGCGAGTGTGATGAAGTCTTCAGAAGCCAACGAGAAAACCTCACCTAGACGGTGCTCAGCCTGCCTTAAGAAGATTGACTAAGCTAGTCGAGGGGAGGCAAAGTCTCATCAGGTCGTGGTATCATATTTCCAGGATTAATAATCCACTGCGGGTCGAGGGCTGATTTCACCCTAGCCATCTGCGCGAGCCCTTCCTCGCCATACATAACCTGCAGGAATTGGCGTTTGAGTTTACCAATACCGTGCTCTGCACTCACGGTACCACCCAACTCAACGGCTTTCTGGGCAAAGCGCTTGTAGATGCGCATCCCAGTATGAACCTCCTCGTCGTTAACCGGCAACAGGTTGCAGTGTAGATGGTTATCGCCAATGTGGCCAAATATGATGTATTGAAGTCCTGCTGCCTCGATTTGTTCTTTGTAGTAGGCGAGGATGGTTTCTAGGTGCTCGTCGGGAACTGCCATGTCCGTACCCAACTTGTGAACTGTGGGATACTGTTGTTTGCGCTGGGCAATGAGGCTGTTAACGGTTTCGGGAATGAGGTGGCGGACGGCTTTCATTTTGACGAGGTCACCGGGCTCCATTCCAGCCCAGCTGTCCTCCATTCCGATGCCATGTTTACTGAGGAGTTCCTGGGTTGCCATGAAGGTTGATTCCATGTCCGCTTCATTGAATGTGACCTCAAAGAAGATGATGGCTTGTGCAGTGTCGACCTGTGAAGGAACCGTTACGCCACCCGCGCCCTTTGCCCGAGCGTCTCGGAGCATCGCGACGGCATGGCTGTCAAAGTACTCCACGAGTGTAGGTTTTACTGGGCTGCTATCGCTGCGGATGTCTTTAACGAAGGCAACGGCAGCCGCTTCGCTGGGGAAGAAGGCAAATACCACTATGGAGTTCTCAGGATAAGGGTGGAGGCGAACCTCGGCTTCTGTGATAATGCCAAGGATTCCCTCTGACCCAATGAATAGGTCAATCAGGTCCATGCTGGGTTTGGCGTAAAGACCAGCCGCATTCTTGGTGGAGGGCATCGTGTATGTTGGCACTAGTATTTCAGAGGTGCTGCCGTCTGCGAATTCGATGATGAATTTCCCATCCTTAGAGGTAACCTCGCCACGTCGAATGTTGAGTACGTCCCCGTTTGCGAGTACGACCCGAATCCGTCGCACCCATTCCCTGACTGCTTTATACATGAAGGACCTGGCGCCTGATGCGTTGGCAGCCACGGCTCCGCCCAGATGGGCGGTCATCTCGGTAGGATCGGGCGGGAAGAAATAGGTTTGAGGGTCTTGAAGGAATCGATCAAGGCCACTCTTTTCCTTAAGATTATCCAACTGTTTCTTCCGGACAGCGCTGTTCAGCGCCTCCAGCGTGATGCCTACTTCTGCACTAAGATACCAGACCTTGTCACCTTCGTCGAATCCTAGCTTTAACAGTGCATCCATCTGTTCTAGTGTGACGAGTACACCGCCTAGAGGGTTGCAGCCACCTGTGAGCCCTGTACGACCCGCAGAAATCGTCAGAGGCAAGTTGTTTGAGGAAGCCCACTTACAAATAGCTACCACGTCAGCTTCAGACCTAGCGAAGAAGAGCCTTTCTGCTCTGGGTGCTCCATAATTCGACTCATCGCTCAAGTAGTCGCTATACTTCTCCTGGATTTCTGCTTCCCCTTCCACAACCCGAATCTGCGAAAGGTCAGTTGGTTTTACAGTGATGGCTTTGATACGATTTGTTGTCATGTCTTGGCACCACGCCATGTAGAGGTAGTGTAGGTTACACTCAACTACTTGTATTTTTTATTTGCGTATCTTGTATGTTTACCTCAATGGTCCTTGAGGAGGAAATCCTCAAGTTTATCACGGGCTTTTTCGCGGCGCTCCTGATGCTTGGTTAAGTATTTGGTGGCAAGGTCGATGCAGATACCTTTACACTCGCCGCACAACATTTCTCCTGAGCGGCAGCGGTGCTCGATTTTTCGGAGCTTGTCATCCTCTGGTATGAAGACCAATTGGTAGTTCGCAAAGATGGAGCAGATATCTGGGTTTCCACCCAGTTTACGCTGCTCTGCCGCGTTACCTCTCCCACCAGTAAAGGCGTTTCTGAGCTTCTTCTGTATGACCTCCGGTGGGTCTACCGTAAATAACGCGGATTCAGGGTCCGAGGCTGACATTTTCCCACCTTGCTGAAGTCCAGGCAGAAACTTCGAGTGGAGGATAGCAGGACTGTAATATCCCAGTTTGGGCAGAACGTCACGAGCAACCCTGAAATGTGCATCCTGATCGATGGCCAGCGGAATCACACAGGGAACATTATGTCCCACTCTTACACAGTGAAGAAAGGCTGGAACCGCCTGAAAGCTAGTGTAAAATATTTGACCGATGTTGTGAGAGTTGGTGAATCCAAAGGTGGCACGAACCGTAGAGAAGGTAATCCTCTTTGCGACTCGGATACCCAGAGGGTAGAGCGTCCCAGCATGTTCAGTGTCAATAATGATATGAGTCTTATCTGGATCAAACCCCATCGCGATGAGATCAAGGGCGTTCTCCCGGGCAAAAAAGTTAGTTTGCTCCAAAGTCATGTCAAAATTGTGTAAGAACTTCTCGTCATCGGTGAGCTGGAAATAGTAGGGAACCTGGAACTTGTCTTGCATGTACTTGGTGAAGATGAACTGTGTCAGGTGCCCGATGTGAGTGTGTCCGCTGGGTCCACGCCCGTTATACAGGAAGAACGGGTTACCTTTCTCCAACTCATCAAACACCCACTTCATGTCGCGGTGTGCAAAATAGACACCACGCCGTAGGAGGTAATGTAGCTCTCCTGCGTGCTTCTCGAACCGCTTGAGCAGCGCTTTATCAATAAGCTCCGCGCCAAATTCCTTGACAAGCTTCCCATAGTCGATATCGCCCTTCACTTCATAGGGCGTTACAACCATACTATCTTCATCTCTTGGCATGTAGACTAGCATCTCCTAGAGTTTCTGTTTTCTTGTGGAGTAGCAGAGTCAGACCTGAAACCAAAAAGCTTTGGTCTGCAGCGAAATCTCCACAAACAAATATCTGTGTGGCATGAAGGCTAGGACTGGGCAAAGAACTAAATCGCTTGTGGCAACAGCCAAAAACAACCGCCTACCATCATAACCACAACGCAACCTTACAAACCTCTTATATAAATGGTAGTGTTGCGGACCCAAAGATGCCCCAAACTAGCGTTCAGGGACTCCATCGAAAAAAGCTATAAAGCAGAAACAATCTAACCGCCTCTGCACTGGGGTCATGGCCTAACCCGGCATGGCAACAGAAACGACTATTTCAGCCGTTTCCGCTAAGGGCTCCAGAGTTGGCTTCCAGGAAGTAGCTGACCGGGAATACCGGGATGACGATGTTCTGGAGCGACCGGGTGACACCCGTAGATTGAGGGTTCAAAAGTTGCAGGAGAAAACCTCCGCGATAGAAAATCCCTCTGACCCCACCACTCTTTTATTTCAGGGCTCTAGTGGGATGATAGGCGCTGATTAACTTTATATCCTGAGATTCATGGTGTTTTGATGGTGGGTACGTGATGGTTTGCCTCTTTGGTGGTTATTTAGACAATCTGTTGGTGACGAGTATCATTTGGGTGCTTCTGATCACTCTTACGCTATACCTCATTGTGTGGGGCATTAGCTGGCTGAATAGTGCGGCTTTTCCTGGTGCAGGTGACCGCTTTCGTGGGAGAAGTGGGAGAAAGTTCTTTGACATGTATCATGGTGGATGGCCTGCACGGGCTTTTATCCGGCATCCGCGCGCCTTCAAGACTGGTCTATTTTGCATCTCCACAGGAATCGGGATGGCTAGTCTTCTTATTATGTTGTGGTCACAAATTCCCCACTTAGAGTTGTACTTCGGGTTTCAAGCCGTCCTAGAGATTAGTCAGGTCGCTTTCATGTCCCTGTTGATTTCAGGGTTGTGTCTACTTCCCATCGGGATACTTTTAATCCGGGGTCGAGGTCCAAAGGCGCCACAACCGGATCGTGCGCCTTCAAGACTTACAGGACGTCTTCTTGAGGGCACATGAAGCTCTGCTTGAAAATGATTAAGAAAAATTAACGAACAATCAGAGAGTGCAATGATGCTGAATTTTCCACATTATTTATACCCAGTCATTTGGGTGTTTCTAATAACATTCGGGATTTGGGTGTTTCTAATAACATTCGGGTGGTACTTGTTTTTTTGGGTGAGAACTGTAATAGCTTTAAGTGCTAATCCGGGGATACGCCGAGTTAGTGACAGAAGTAAGTTCAGAGGGCTTTCTCATGCTTGGGATTATTACCACAGGCCTAGAAGTTGGAGGAAAAAGACCTACATAATAGGGGTGGTCATGGGTACAATTTTCGCTGTAATCTTCTACGCGTTTGTTAACTTACCTTTCTTGTTTTGGTTTGACTTTGACTATTGGAGTATACTTTGGTTAATTGTAGGCGTTTTGGGTGGCATTTTGAGTACGGTTCCAATCGGATACCTTTTAATTCGCCTTGCGCCCGAAAAAAGAAGATAACATCCAAGTACTCGTTACAAATTCCCTCGATTTTGAGCTATTCTAGCTTTGACCAAAAAGTTGTTTTGCGAGAGTCACCGCTTCAGTGGCGTTAGCACCATAGCCATCTGCACCTATATCTTGTGCCCATTGAGCGGTAACGGCGCCTCCGCCGACCATCACTTTTATAGAGTTCCGCAGGTTGGCTTCTTCGAGGGCTTTGAGTACCTTTGGTATTTGCGGCATGGTTGTGCTTAGCAAGCTTGAAAGACCTAGAAGGGCTGGCTTGTGCTTTGTCACTCCAGCAATGATGTCTTCGGTGGATACGTCC
>JABXGV010000188.1 GCA_016550485.1 archaeon | reverse complement strand
GTGAAATGGAATGGCAACAATGGTTCTCGAGCCGCAGAAGGCTACCTAGGCATCACTAAGGCATCCACTTATTCAGCCTTCGAAACCGCCCTGACCTTCTTAGATAGTCCTAGCTTGAACTATCTGTATGCGGATACCTCAGACAACATCGCCTACCATGCCACTGGTCTCCACCCCATCCGTCCTACAGGGGGAGGACCGACTCCCATGAACGGGTCCACGGGTACGCACGAATGGCTTGGGTTCATTCCATTCGCCGAGTTACCTCAAAGCTTCAATCCCTCCACTGGCTATCTTGTTTCAGCCAATAATCGTCCTGTCAACGCTAGTTATCCCTACTATCTTGGCTACACCTTCGCCCCCGCCCACCGGGCTCGACGGATTACACAGCTAGTCAATGAAACTACGGGTCAAACCGTCGCTGATATGAAATCCATCCAGCTAGACACGTACTCCCTCCAAGCGGCTGCTCTCAAAGACCTCGTAGCGACGGTTGTTCTCAGCGGTGTAACCACCACGAGCCACCCCCTCGTCTATGATGCAGCCACCGAGCTGCAGAGCTGGGATTGTCAGATGGTAACAACCAGTATCGGTGCCACCATCTGGGCGAACTTTTTCCCAATCTTCCGTAAAGCTACCTTTGGTGACGAATACAACCAAGCCGGGTTACCAGATGGGCCCTTCCCAGATAGTGCCGTGCTGGAAAACCTCACTCTCACCAACGACCCAACATGGTTCAACAACGTGAGCCTTAGTAGCACCCAAACCCGCGATGACATCATACTAGAGAGTTTCATTGCGTCCATCAACGAACTTGAATCCCTCCTTGGAGCCAACATGGCTGCTTGGCAATATGGGAATGTCCACCTCCTTGTCATCGAACACACATTGAGTACAACCTTTCCCTACCTGAACGCCCCTATTGTTCCCATCAATGGCGACGAATACACGGTAAGCTATAGCCCTGGCTTCTACGTCAACACGGGTGCCACTTGGCGACAAATCATTGACCTCGGCAATCCCGCGCAGTCACTGGGTGTCATTCCCGGTGGACAGAGCAGCAACCCCTACAGCCTGCACTATCTCGACCAACTGTGGCTGTGGATAGCTGGTGACTACCACGCCCTCGAAATCCCCGCAACGCCTCAAGCCGTGACTAACCCTGAATCCGAACTCCTCCTCACGCCAAGCTAAGAATAATACGAAAGGATGTGTCGTGAAATGTCAACACCCCGAGAAAGTCTCCGCAACATCGTCTACAAGGAACATCACCCCCTTGTAGGATTCCTCGTCTGTTTCATCCTCGCCTTTATTATCCAGCTGATCGGCATCGGCATTCTCATAGCCATCGCAGGTGGGATAACGGGGTTTCTCCTCAAACGCGATGTGAAAGCGATCCTCGTCACCTTCGCGGCTGGCACAGCCGTGTGGGGGTCCTTCTTCATTATCCTATTCGTCCTCTATCCGCAGGCATCAATAGCTGCCTGGGTGCTCCTCAGCCAAGTCTTCCCCGCCCCTCAACTCCTCATCTCGCTCCTTGGAGGAGTAATTTGTGGGATTGGCGGCGAAGTTGGTGTAATCGTCAGCGACTACTTCCGTCCACCCCCCGAATATAAAATTCAACCCAGGAAGCCACGCCCTCCTGAACCAAAACCCGAAATCCCCCGCCGCCGACGAGTCAAGCGCAGGAAACGAAAGAAGAAGAAGCGAAGCGCCTAACCAAGACTACCAAACCGAAGTATTTCCCCTATCATAAAAGCCATAAAGGCATATGTCCCGGTTCTTGAAGGGTAGACAATGCCATCAGAAGATACTCCTCCACCCAACGGTGAACTCCCACACCTAGCTAAACTCAAAGAGGTCCTAGCTGGCACAGATCATCAACAGCGACTGGCGGCAATCCACGAGCTTGGACAAATCGGCCCAGCAGCCTTCTCAATCCTTCCACACCTTCACGCCTCCTTAAGGGACTCCCGTCCTGATATTCGAGCAGCAGCAGCTGTGGCCGTAGGCTTCATTGGAACTCCCAAATCGGTTCCCGCGCTCCTCCCTCTGCTCGACGATGAGGAACAAGATGTCCGGTTCCAAACCATCAGCGCTCTAGCCTTTCTCCAAGACCCCCAAGTGGTACCCGCGCTCCTCGAACGGTACCCCAATGAAACCACTCTCATCAAGGACCAGATTCTCCGGGCCCTCGGTCAACTGGGCGACACCATGGCCTATCCCCTGCTGGAACAAGCCATCACGGATGCTGACCCCAAAATCCGCCGAGCCGCAGTAATCGGGTTCGGCTTTCTCAAGGACCCTCGGGCACGCCCCCTACTCCAACAGGCCAAAGAGGATAAAGACAAACTCGTATGCACTGAAGCCGAGGAAGCCCTAAACCTCCTTCCCTGAAGGAAACACACTGGTAACTCAGTCCTTTTGAATTGCTGTTTGTGAAAAGCCCTTTCTGCTGGTTTCTGAATGTATCTCCAGCTACTACCCGCTTTTTACCCTAAAATATGCTTTAAACAAAATTATTTAAAGGGTTAAAGGAACGGGTAAGCCCTGAGGTGAAGACGAACCAAGAGTCATTCGAAAAATGTGTAAAAGAAAAAAGTGGAGGAGGAAATCCCCGCTGGAAGTGGAGCTTGAGTTGATTAGCTTGCCTCAGCGACGTCCTCGGCGAGCCGCCGACCCTTGTCGGTGAGGCGGTACCAGACGTGGTAGACTCCACGGTTTTCCTGGAGCACACCGGTCTGGGTGAGCCGCTTAAGGTGGTACGCGGCGGTTGAGGTCGGAATGTCAAGTTCCTTCGCGATTTCTCTCAGGAAGGCTTTGTCCTTCATGAGTTTGCGCACGATCCTCCTCCGGGTATCATGCTGTAGCGCTTGGTTTGATTTCATCATGTTTAGTCTGAATATTCTTTTGTTAAAAGAAATATATAAGCGTTTCTATTTCTGCCCAAATACGCAAAAAATCACCCTATATTCCCCAGACCTTGGGCATTTGCTCCAGGAATTCCACAACCTCTTGAACACTTTTACAATTATCTAGAATATTTATTCCACCATAACGGGTGATCCGAGGGTGACCATTCCACCATCTCCCCCAAGAGGATGAGGGCTAGGACGAGTTCTGCGCCGTCGAGTCTACTGACAAGATACTCAATCTTTTCGGAGAAGGTCCTGCCTTGATCCCAGGCCTGCTTAGCCATATCCAACAGGGGATTCCAGCGGTCCGGGATGCCGATGGCATCAGCAACATAGTCTTCGTCGTGGTTAAAGCTGATACTTCCTTTGAGGTTGTACCTGGTCAAGAGTTAACACCTTGACAAGCCGCCGCTTCTCGATTTATTAGCTTTCTGGCGCTCCAGCGCAGCACACATCGGTTTAGTGTCCACATTCACAATATCTTGCCCGAATTATTCTGGAGGCCCTTGTTCAATTCTCTTCTGGATTTCTTTCAAAGAAGACCGTTCTGGCCAGAAAGCCTCTAGTAGCCAATCAAGACCCATGTCGATGAACTCGTGGATGTAGGCATCTTCCTCTTTGTCTGCCACGGTTACGATGCTTTTTACCCAATCAAATGCGTCCAGCGATTTCCGATATTTTCTAATATAACTCATAATTTCCCGATAATCTTGAGGCTCGACTCCTCCAGCTTTCAATGGAAAGATGCCATCATATTCCGCCGCCCGTCGAAATGGTCTCTTGTTGTGCCAGTTACCTCCGACCCAGATCTTGATTTTCCCTTCTGGTTTGAATGTCAGTGGTTCTGGGATTTGATAGTGTTTTCCGTCAAAGGTAAAGGGGTTTCCAGACCACAACCCTTTGAGAATAGTTAGCGATTCATCCAGCATCGCTCCTCGCGTCTTAGGGTCCGCCTCGTCACCGAGTG
>JABXGV010000187.1 GCA_016550485.1 archaeon | reverse complement strand
GATTCACTAATCGCAGTGATTCAATAACGGCACTCAGGCAAACAATTGAGGTAGCTACAAACATTTATCGTTACTCAACAGAAATGGCTGAAGATGCTTCATGGCCTCAGGCTGTAGACACGTCTTCTACCGGTAAGCCCGTCTCTCTTGGAATGCCGCTCTTTATAAAGTTTAGCCAAGAATTAGACCTGGACACCTTTGAACGGTGGATTGCTTCACTTCGTCGTAAGAATAATCGGTTTCGTCTCTGGGGCAATCCTATAGATAGGGGCGCAGGAAAGGTACATATTTATGCAGTTGACAATCATTTGTGGCAACCTGTTGACCTTGAGATAGCTCGGGACCATCTGTATGCATTGCTCCCATCGGGGACATGTGGCAATACTATTCATCGCTTGATAGCTAACATTCAGAGATTCATAGAACCAAAACTGGAAACGTACATTGGCGACAAGAAGTACGAAGATTTTATTGACCAAGCCCCGGTAGGTGGGACAAGCGGAGGCGTGTCGAATGCCTGATTCCCCCCTTGAAAAAGACAACCTTTTCCAACTTAATACTCTGATATGGGCTTCATTTCCGCAACCACTTGGCGCACCCGTGACGCCCGTACTCCAAAACGCGGGGTACACCCTATTTGCCATAGAAAAACCTCTCGAGGCTAGTGTCGCTGAAAAGGCTCAACTCAACAAGTCTACTTTGGAAATTCGCCCGAACCCCACGATAGACGTGGTACTTTCTCGTGAAAAGGTCAGCAGCTATATATTGGTAGAGTGTAAGCCATCTTCTTTTGGGTTGGACTCCGACTGGACTTCACAAGCTCGTGGGCTAATTGTGGCAGGTGCCAACATCGCTTCGCGTTTAGGAGTAAGTAGGAAGTCAACTTCCGAGATGTGCTATCTTGTGCCAAAAGAGGATACTCAATCAACTGACGCGACGCTAGTAGCACTGCATAAAGAAATGTTAAGTAAAGGTCTTAAAGCGTGTCCGACGGGTGTGATAGGAATCTACGTTAAGCCTGATGGTGCCTATCTAGGTTTATCAGGCCGTCCCCAGGGCACAGCACTATTACCTCTGACACTGATTCCGGAACAAAAAGTTCTATCAGTAGCAGCAGAACAAGACCCCAAACCACTATATGTGATTCCTTGGATACCTGATGGGCAAGATAGCAATGATTTGGAAGCTTTTAAAGAGAAAATTCGCGCCCAATTGCTCAGTTGGTTAGGCAAAGCAACAATTGGTTACAGCCAGGTACTTTACTTCGAAGAATTGCTAAACAACGTCAGCCGCGGTGTTTTCCAATACTGGGGTGATAAATCATCTCTGTTTGGCCGTGTTTTTCCAATGGTTGAGAAACTGGTTAGGAGCTTCTTTGGGGATGACGCTCGAGTTTCGATACGGAGGCGTGAACTCGCTATAACTCTTGAGTTGGAAAAGGACCGAGAGGAAATCATGGAACAAGTCAGGACCATTGGGCTACCAGAGAAGTTACCTGAAGGCGTTCAACTTCAATTGGATGAACAGCTAAAACCTACCTCAGGTGATGATTCTGCAGAGTAAGGTCTCGTCTAGCATAGATGACTTATGGTCTCGCTCTACTGAAGCCAATGCCTCTGCCAACTCGCAGCCTTTGGCTTGAACAATACTTAGTAGTTCCTGGGAGGAGCAGCTGGCGTCATGTCAGTTCTGAGGACAGTATTTACCAGAGAAGGGCCTGGGAAGCTTTCCCAGACCCTTTTTTCCGTTCTCCGTAGGTAACTAAATAAGCTATTGTGGCTTAAATTCAACCATACTACCGCTTGATATGCTTCTTAAACCTGTATAATTGACTTGTCAATACTAACGTTATAATATTACGACAACGGAACGTTTTAAGGAAAACTAATATGCCAGTCTTAAAAGACTATATCAATGTAAATGAAGCTGCTCAGATTCTTAAGGTTCATCCGGGAACTGTTAAGAGGCTCTGTCGGGAACATAGGTTATCAGCACATAAGGTACACAATGGATGGCTCATCAACATTAGCGAAGTTCAGTTGTTCGCTCAACAATACAATGGACGCAGAGGAAGACCTACCAAGAAAGCTATATGAATGGACCATAAATCAGTAATGAAATAGAAAAACAGTAAAAGGGCCAATAACAAAAAGCTGTATCAGGGTATTTAGTTTAGTACCTAGGCAGTGTAGGAGAGTAAAAAGTGGCTCAAACCATCAGCGACAGAGGTATTTTGCCTGGTACCGAAGTTCATGCCCGTGGACTTCGGTGGGAAGTAGTCTCGATAGATCCATTAGGTGAGCAAGTACTCTATCGTCTTAGGGGACTTGAGGGTACTTACCGGGGCTCCGAAATCGACGTCCTTGCACCATTTGAAGAAGTGCGTCCAATTATTACAGAGATACAGCCGGAACGTGCTACACCCCTTGCAAACTGGTTAGTGTACCATAAGGCATTCCTCCTCGAACAAGCTTTAGGAAGCGATGCGCTACTTGCTATTCAACCAGGACGTCTCAAAATGGAGCCCTACCAGCTAGTACCAGTGATGCGAGCTCTTCACATGAGTCGTCCACGTCTAATTCTATGTGATGGAGTGGGGTTAGGGAAGACTATTCAGGCAGGACTAGTTATTACAGAATTAATGGCTCGTAGGCTTGCACACCGTCTACTTATAGTATCTCCGGCTGGTCCTTTACTAGACCAGTGGAAGTCGGAGCTGTCAGAACGGTTCGGGCTCCGAGTCGAGGTAATTGATAGAGCTAAACTTGAGGATGTACGCCGTCAGAGTGAGCTGGGGGCAAATCCATTCGATCATATTTCTCTCGGCCTTGCGTCTATCGACTTTCTAAAGCAAGAGCGCGTACTAGATATTCTTGAACGCACTATTTACGACATTATAGTGATAGATGAGGCTCATCACTGTATGGACCTGGGAGCTGCCGAGGACCGCGAAGATTCTCAACGTAGGCGACTAGCTGAGGTATTATCACGTCGATGCGATACACTCTTACTTTTAACGGCGACTCCTCATGATGGCCATGATCGCTCTTTTGCTTCGCTTTTGGAATTACTAGATCCATCATTAGTTGATGGTCGAGGCATGATTCGTGGAGATCGTTACCGTCCATATGTTGTTAGACGTTTAAAAACACATATTAAGGACCCGGTTACGGGCGAACCGAAATTTAAGACACGGCTGGTTCATCCCTGCCCAGTTACTGTAGATGAGTCTAAACATAACAAGTTCACCCAAATGCAAAGGGCACTCCTTGAGTTGATCGCGCCAGAATTGCGGGCAGCCTTCAGATCAAGGCGCTATAGTGATGTTCTGTCGTTCATTTCTCTACTTAAAAGATCCGTGTCAACAGCTGAAGCTTGCGAAAAAACTCTGAACGCAGTAGCTGAACGATTCGAGCGATTACTTTCTGAAACTGTAGAGACCCAAGACAGTAGTAGGCAAAGGCTTCGAACATTGCAGCAGTTCACCAGGAAGCTGGAAAGATTTGGTACCCTGAGTCATGATGAGGAAGAGGAACGGCAATATCTTGAGACTGAAGATATTGCCCAAAGACTCATGTCGGTACACCGGGAAATTCGTTCCGGATCGCGTACGCTGAAGAGACTAGCGGGTGTGGTAGACGCATTGAATGAACTAGTAGAATTTGCAAGCGCGGCGAAGGAACAAGACCCAAAAATAGAACAACTTATAGCTGAAATTCTCAGCCTTAGGCAAGAAGTACCTTATGCCAATATATTAGTATTCACTGAATATATAGATAGCCAGAGTGCTGCTGTCAGAGCCCTGAAACAGGCTGGTGTTGGTGATATTCTCACTATGAGCGGTGAAGATTCAGAATCAGATCGAAAGGAGACAAAGAAACGTTTTCTTAGTAACGACCGTCTAGTATTGGTCAGTACTGATACTGCAGCTGAAGGATTAAATTTGCATGAACGCTGCCATCATCTAATCCATCTTGAGTTACCTTTCAACCCAAACCGCTTAGAGCAACGTAATGGCCGGATCGATCGCTATGGCCAAGTCAATTCTCCAGTCGTTCGTTATATGTACCTCTGTGGTACATTTGAGGAGCGTATTTTACTACGATTAATAGCGAAATACGAGAGGCAACGCTCAAGGCTAACATTCGTGCCCAACACACTCGGTCTAACAGCATCTTACGAAGCAACGTCAGCTCCATTATTAAAGAGTCTTATGGAAGAAGATGAAAGACTATTTCGAGATCCGGAAGCAGGACTCGACTTCAACAACCCAGATACCGACGAAACAAGTAATCCAGCGGTCCAAGAATTGCTAGAGGAGATAGATCGTAGCCTAAAGGGTTTCGAACAAGCTGCGCGGGCACATACATGGCTTGGAGAAATTGGGTTGAATGCAAGCCCTGAACTAAGCGAGCAGGCTGAGATGGCTCAAGAGAAGGGCCAGCGTATGGGAGTTGTTGATTTAGTCGGATTTGTTTGTGACGCTGTTCTACTAGATGGTGGAGTTGTGAACAAAAGCGAAACAATGGACCTCAATCTGCCCCATAATTGGAGCTACGGGCTTGAAGATCTCCCTGGTTATGATTCTCAGAACAGAGTTCTACGACTCACCACAAATGTTGAAACGTTAAGAGACTCAAAAGGCAGGCTTGTAGGTTTCTTGGGACGTGCTCATCCTTTGGTACGTTACGCACTTGATAGAGTAAGAAATATAAGCTTTGGCAGGCAAGATGAACAAGGACAGGATAGGCGAGCGAGTGCTGTCAAAGGTGATGTACCAAATCCACAATTGCTACTCACATATTTGGGAAAGGTTACAAGTCGTACAGGGCGTGAGTACGAACAAGTCATCGCTGTCCATTTGGATCGTAACCAAATACTTGGTACATACCCCCATGCACATGAGTGGCAAAAGTTAATTGATCCTAGTAAGGCTATTCGAACTACTGATGTCTGGAAGCATTTCTTTTCTGATTGGGGCAATGATGCAAAACAGAGAGGTCAAAAAATTGCGGTTGAAGCTTTTACGCCTTTGGCACAGGATTTCATCGCCGCTCGATGTGCTGATCTTGAGGTAGAAGAGAAGAACCATAGGAGTTGGATACTCCAACGAGTCGAAGAGGTCATC
The DNA here is from genome assembly GCA_016550485.1 of archaeon. Taxonomy (GTDB): domain Archaea; phylum Asgardarchaeota; class Hermodarchaeia; order Hermodarchaeales; family Hermodarchaeaceae; genus YT-063. The sequence continues at coordinate 2,543 of JABXGV010000187.1, read as the reverse complement.
GGGAAAGAAACATCACCTCCCCAACTTGCTCTATTTCCCGAGGACCAACGAGTCCAAACCCAGGCTCCTTTACCAACAAATGGTGATCCAATTGAACGGCTGGTGTCCTTTGCTACTAATCGTTCCAACCCGTCTTCAAAACGTACTGAAGCAGATACCGTGCTTCGTATCTATCGTCAACGTATGGAAGACCTTGAAGGACGTCTCGCTCTAAGTGAACCTGAAGTTCGTCCACTAGGTCTACTAATGATACTCCCGGAGGAAGCTAATGTCCCTTGATCTGTCTTCATGTACCTTCCTCGGTCCAGCTTTTCCGGAACCCTTTATTAAATTGGATCTAGAAGGTGAGCTTATAAAGGCCAAGTTGCTGCCTTCCACTTTGGGAGAACAAGGAAGGCAATTACGAGATAGCTGGAACGCATATCGACGAGGGCTACGAGAAATGGTATCCCGCGGTGGTTCACTCCGCGTTCGTAACCAGGTAATATCGCCGTTATTACCACTATTAGGTTACCGAGAAATCAGTCTTTCTGATACGATCCAAACACGTGAGGGGGGAGAAGCAGGAGGATTTTTACTGCTTGGAGAAAATGGAACCAAACCCCTACGAGTTTGGACAACTGATTTCGAGACGGATCTTGATGCACCTGCAAGGCGTGGATATGCCTATCGATATAGTCACCTTCGTATAGGGCAAAGAGTCCTTCTCACTGTTGGGGAGCGTGTTGGCCTTCTAACAAATGGGGTGGAACTACGTATTCTGGTTTCAGACCCAGCGCGTCCTGACTCACAAGTAATTATTCCCATCGATCCGGAATGGAAGCGGAGTAGGGATGTTCCTGATAGTTTCCGATTAATGCTCGCCATCTGCTCGCCGAGGGGCATCCAGACAGTCCCCACTCTCGTTGACAAGGCTCGGTTAAAGCAGACACAAGTAACCAAAGAACTGCGAGTACAAGCCCGTCAAGCTATTGAAGGTTTCCTACAAGGAGTACTTGACAATTCGGCCAATTTACAGAAGTTGGAAGCTTATACTGATAAGATGAAATTGGCCGAAGAGCTGTGGCGTGAGGCCTTAATTATTATCTATCGTCTTCTATTTATCTTAAAGGGAGAGGCGAGTGATGATCCTGCACGTAGCTTTGGCTTTGCAAGCACTAGCCTTTGGCGAAATACATATTCTCCAAGCGTTGCATTGGCACCGTATGCAAGAAAGGTACTAGACGAAGGAGCAGATACTGGATTCTTTTTAGAGGAAGGCTTACGTACCCTATTTCGGTTGTTTGAGTTGGGAATAGAGTGTACTGAACTACACGTGGCTCCTTTGGGTGGTGCGCTTTTTGGAGCTAACACGACACCTATACTCTCAGACCTGCAGTGGGGTGAGAAAGGGGTAGCTTACTTAATCGACCGCCTACTTTGGACACCACGGAAACGCGGTAGTCAAGCTCGTGAACGTGTACATTACGGCCCGTTAGACGTTGAAGACTTAGGTCGTGTTTATGAAGCGCTCCTTGAACTGGAGCCAGGTATTGCGCGTGAACCGATGTGCCGGTTACAACGTCAAAAGCTTCAAGTTGTAGTGCCGATAGCACAGGGTGAGAAATATCGTCCCAACCAGGAGGACCACGCAAACAACGATTCGGAAGACGATATAGATGAGTTGGAAGACGAGGAAGTCGAAGAGGACACAGGTCGTAAGAAGACTAAAGTCGAATGGGTCGAGGCTATTCAACCAGGTCAATTCTACCTAAGAGTAGGTCTAGGGCGAAAGACGAGTGGCAGCTTCTATACCCCACATAGTTTCGTGCGTTTTCTTGTCCAGGAGACACTGGAACCACAGGTATTGGAACGCTCACCCAAAGAGGACCCTAACCCTAGTGAGATACTTAAGCTTAAGGTTCTTGACCCGGCAATGGGTAGCGGTCATTTCTTAGTAGAAGCCTGCCGTTTTCTCGGTGATAAATTATACGAAGCATGTCGGATCTGTGACGAGAAGGCTTTAGAAGCCGAACGCCGTGCTGAAGCAGCGTCAGCCAAGAATGATGACGCTACATTCATGACCGAAGAGAAGGAAGCTGCTAAGTGGAGACAGCGTATCACCGATTTGCCTGATCCTGAGGATGAGTTGCTACGTTATCTGCCCAGCCGGGCTCCAGAAGGCGAGGAGTCAGGACTGTCTCAAAAAAAGGCACAGGCACTCTGCCGACGTCTTGTAGCGGTACATTGCCTTTATGGTGTGGACAAAAATCCACTGGCAGTTGAACTTGCTAAACTTTCTCTATGGTTAGAATCACAATCCGAGGGTCTGCCTTTAACCTTTCTTGACCATCGGTTGGTTGTCGGCGACTCGCTAACTGGCCCATCCTGGGACAAGCTCATTTTTAGGCCAGGCAGTCAGGAACCTATTCAGGACCTCTTCCATCAGAATCTAGACCAAAAGTTCATTGATACACTGCGGGAAGCAGTCCGGTACGTTAATCTGATTGATGAGAGCGTAGGGATAACGCTTAGTGACCTTGAAAAGAAGCGTTATCTTAAAT
>JABXGV010000186.1 GCA_016550485.1 archaeon | reverse complement strand
TCTTGTTCGGTAATTAAACGGGTTTTTGGGTTCTCAACTAGTGTCCCGATTATTGACGCATCAACATCAATTTGCTCTAAAGCTGCGAGGACCTTGTGAGCTTTAGAAGGTTTAACTGCCATCAACATTGCACCACTAGCAATCAAGTTGAGTGGATCTATTTGAAGGATATCACAAATCTGACGTGTTTCTTCGTGAATAACGATGGCCCCACGATTTACAATAAATCCTAGTTTTGATGCATCAGCTAGTTCGTGGAGACCATTAGCTACCCCACCTTCTGTAGGATCATGCATTGCTGTGACCGCCCGTAACTCCATTGCCTGAATAGCCTCAGGGACTACGCTAAGCTTCTCGATAAAACGCTGGGCTTGCTGTATTAATTCATCATCGAGGTGGCGACGAAGGTCCTTACCACGATCCCAAGCCAGGATCGAAGTGCCTTCAATACCTACACCTTTGCTGAGAATTAGCGCGTTGTTTGGCTTGGCAGAGGTAGAGGTCACATATCTTCCTTTGCTAGCTGTCCCTAGCATAAATCCGCAAATAATAGGGCGAGGGATACCAGGAGTCACTTCAGTATGACCACCAATAATCGCAACATTTAGACTTTTAGCGGCATTGTGCATTGAGGTTGTAATATCCCGTAGAATGTTAGTATCTGTCCCTTCTGGGAGAAGGATTGTAACTAGAAACCATCGAGGAAGAACACCGAATGTTGCTATGTCGTTGGCGCAGATGTGAACAGCGTAAGCGCCCATGTTTTGGATAGCGCCGGTAATAGGGTCGGTTGTTGCGACGAGGATTCTTCGACCTATTTGGAGAACCGCTGCATCACGCCCGATTCCAGGTTCAAGTAGTATGTCTGGATCAGACGCGCCAAGGAATGGAAATACGTGATCCTTCAGGATTTTTGGAGGAACTTTTCCAGCATGTAAGACCCGCACTGAAACCACCACTTCAGATAGTTGAAATTTATACTAGGGAATTCTTATTCCTTTGTCTGGGGAGAGACTATAGTCGATGTCCTTTTAAGAATCAGTCTATAGAGGTTAGCCTAATACACTATTCAGTATGACTGTAGCTCGTTGGTATTGATTGAAGATGCAAGATTAAAAAAAGAGTGTTTTCACAGCAAGTTTATCAGCAATCATGCAGGTAGTATCATATAAGGCTGAGTAGATGTCGAGAAATAAATTACCTAAAAATTACCGGAGCCGTGAAATGAGGTTAACACATAATGCCTAGCAGACGGAGTTCCATTCTAATAGGCCTATTCATGATATGTTCGATAGCACTAGTAGCAGATGTTTTCTTCCTAGGGGGAGGTTTCTTAGACTCGCTTATGCCCGGTCTTAGTTCACTCTTGAATATTCTGATTATTCCTCTGTTTCCGATTTTTATAGTTAGTCTGATTTTGGATAGACGAGAAACAGGTGAATCGAGTCCACCTCCTCGAGTACGTGAACCAGAAAGACGTACTAGTGGAATCCGTTCTATTTCAGGTCAACCCGTTCCTCAACAACGTACACAAACAAGAGTTCGCCATGGAAGACGGGCAAGAAAGCTAGAAACAATTGTAATTGAAGGCGATGAACGACCAGCAGCTCAGCCTAGACCAGCGCAAACCCAGCCAACTAGAGAACGATCCAGATCCCAGCCAGTAAGCCCAGCACCCCAAGTTACTGCAGAGAAGCCTGCTCTTGATGTTGAACAGCAACTAGCAGCGATCGAGCAGGAGATGGCTAAACTTGAGGAAGAAATGGGAGAGCCAGGAACAGAGTTCCCCTCCTCACCACGCCCCACCGAACCTGTTGAAGAGCCAGGAACAGAGTTCCCCTCCTCACCACTCCCAACTGAAGCTGTTGACACAGAACAGGCAGAAACTACTCCTGATATGGAATCACTCTTTCCTTCTCTTGATTCACCCCCCGAAGAAAAATCATCCGAGATAAAAGCATTAGATGAGCTTCTAGCACGGCTAGAACAAAGGCGGAGAACAGGAAGCATCTCTGAAACTACATATGAGCGACTTCGAACGAGATATTTGAAACGGAAAGCAGAGATTTCCGGTGGGTAGCCCCACCATAAATCGGCGTGAAAATCAAGTTCGGTAAAGTGCTTCTCGCCGGAATTTTAATGTTGGTAATCGCTCTCGGACATACGTGATTCGGTCGAGGTCTATCACAGCGCTTACTATCTGTTGCGAACCACCAGCTTGTGCTAGTGCTTTCCCTTCCGGATCAATAATAGCACTTCGCCCACCAAAACTATGATTGCCATCACTCCCCACGCGGTTGCACCCCACTACAAATACCTGGTTCTCGATAGCCCGTGCACGAAGAAGTGTCGCCCATATTGAAATCCGTTCCGCTGGGAACTCAGCGGGAACAAAAATAACTTGAGCACCACGAAGCACAAGGGACCGAGTGAGTTCTGGGAAACGAATATCAAAACAAATAGCTACACCAAGCACCCCTAAATCGGTCTTAAAGATAGGTAATGTAGTTCCTGGAGTCAGATACTTATCTTCAGAAAAAGGAGGAAAAAGATGAATTTTATCATAGCTCCCGACTATCCGTCCATCTTTCCCTATTAATCTACAAGTATTGTAAATTTGCTTTCCTCGTCGTTCTAGCAAGCTACCAGCAACAAGGAATATGTGAAACCGGCTAGCCAAATCCCGAAGTAAATTAATGGAGTAGCCATCTTGTTTTTCAGCAAGCTCACTCGCCTTTTCTAAGAAATAACCTGTCGTAAACAATTCAGGTAAGACTAATATGTCAGCCTGAAGACGCTTCGCCTCATGAATCACTTGAATAACTGACTTCAGGTTAGCCTCCTTATCCCCGAGTACAATATCCATTTGCGCACAGACAATACATAATCGCATAAGTCAGACATGTACGTGTTCCACTAAAACTCTAATGATTACTTCTAAACTTCAGAAAGCTTTTTGTCTAAAGTGCAATTAGCACACAAGGATGATTTATGACGGAAGTTGACCTTAAACCTGCAGTTCTTATGAAAATAAAAGACTTTGCCAACTTGATCAGATTAGTTAGTTTTTGGACTATGCGGGAGCGAACTGCAACAATACTTCATTTTCAGAAGGGCAAACGGCATATTATGGGGACCTATACGATTCTTCCAGGTTATTATAATCTAGAAGGTTTACCCCTTTTCATTTATGTTGAGCAAGAGGAAAGCCCCAAAGGGCCTTTCGTTAAATACCGAGCCGATCCAGCGGAGGAGTGGGGCTACACTGAAGGAACCTTTGATAGACAATACCCAATCTACATTCCGTTGATTACGCTAGACAAAATACCCGTGTTTCTTTCAAATGTTTAGGGACCGCACTCAAAGTTAACTTTTCAGCTACATTTGAAGAGCAAGCTGGTCCTCTTGTTAAGTAAGCTTAATCTTGATATTCCTGTAGTTATTGCTCTTCTATACCTGTTTCTTCAGAGGAGGGGAGGGCTGAAGGTTCAACGGAGACCGCGAAGAAGCTGATAACGTAGGCGATGACGAAGATGAGGCTTGAACCGACAATCAGTATTTCCTTTAGTAAGAAGATGTCGAAATTACGAAAGAGTTCAACGAGAACGAAAGGAAATAGGAACAAGATGCCTAGGAGGGAAAGTTTGGTTTCACTTTGGACTCCTGCACAGAATTTTGTGATATAGGTGATTACCACGATAGCTAAGCATGCGATGTTGATATAGAAGAGGAAACCTAGTGTTCCTCCGAATCCGAAAGGATCAGTTGACAATCCAAACCCAAGCGGGTCAAACCATGGATTAACGAGGATAAACAGTGCTGCAGCAATGACGGCTTCTACAACCCAGATTACCCAGATTATAGTGCCCTTATCTTTACGTACTTTCCCGCTTGCATCTAGCGTTCCATAAGAAAGGTGTAAGAGAGACCCTATCGCTAAGGCATCGACTAGGCAGCAGGAAACAAAGTAGATTGGCTCAACAAGAACAAACCATGTAGTAAAAATTAGTGGCGCTATGTAACTTAGGAAATGTATGAACCAGAATATAAGGAGATAGACAGGGAGCACCGCTAACACACAGAAAATAAGAGCACAGTAGAGGAGGCGGGCGCTGGGCCCCTTATTCCAGATATATTCAGAGTGAAAGACTATACGCCACGCAAGGACAAGAGCAGCGAAGACTGCAAGTGGTGGTGATACGAAAGGGAATATGAAGAAGGATATGATGATGAGGGTGTTAAATCCATAGAAGAGCCGCCAGCGAAATGGGATAATGGTTGTTTTCTCAGATAAAGTGGAAAATGCGGTGGTTGTCCTCTCTTGGAAAATGATAATAAATAACACCCAAGGAAAGGCGAATACTACAGGCATTATTAGGTAGCGAATGGCACTAGGGACCACATCAGGTAGTAGGGTGAAGTGAAAGAGCACTGCGAAGTAGATTATCAACCCCACGGCCGCAATTATTGGTATCAGAAACCGAGATATTTTGAAGCGCGCCTCAGCTGACATATTCCACACTAGATAAGAACAGGGATTTTAACTTGCTGGCAGATGTGGAATGTAGTTGCGTTTTACTAGAAACGCTTAAATTAGCCATCCAAGTAAGACCCTGAATATACTTTATAGCCATAAATTAATCACTAGTGGTGTTTCATCATGGGACCAATTAAAATTGCGATTGCTGGATTGGGTAACTGCGCTTCTAGTCTTGTCCAAGGCGCCTATTACTACAAAGACATTACTGGAAAAGAAAAACGCGTTACAGGACTAATGCACCCCAACTTCGGGGGCTATCTACCCCGCGACATCACATTCGTCGCCGCATTTGAAATCAACAAGGAAAAAATTGGTAAAGACATCGCGGACGCCATTTTCGTAAAACCCAATTGTGTCGCTGAATTCGCCAAAGTTCCGAAACTTGGCGTTAAGGTTCAACCAGCGCCGATAAAAGACGGGGTAGCAGAGCATATGCAACGTCCCTTCATTTGTTACGATCCCAAAGAATTGCAGCCCGTTGATGTTGCTGAAGAATTGCGGCGTAGCGGCGCAGAGATGCTCATCAACTTCCTACCAGTTGGGAGCGCGGAGGGCTCCCGCTATTACGCTCAAGCTGCATTGGATGCAGGGTGCGCCTTCATCAACTGCATACCAGAATTCATAGTCTCCGACGCTACTTGGCAGCAAAAATACCAGAAAGCAGGCCTCCCCATGGCAGGAGACGATATCAAAAGCCAAGT
>JABXGV010000185.1 GCA_016550485.1 archaeon | reverse complement strand
GGCATTGTTCCGATTACGTTTTCAATCATTCTATCTGCAATCGCGAAATCCAAAGCTCCCTGTGATTTCAGTAAAGCAATCTCATCGTCAGTGAGGTTTGCTACCTCCTTTAGCTTCTTAATGCGTTCGCCAATAGAGAGGCGATAGAAGCCGCTTAGGGCAGAAGTCTTGGCTACCATTCTAACACACAAACCTGGCAGGATTACCTGAGTTCATTCATTGAGGAAAATCGCCGATGAAATAAGGGCTTCAAGGGCTTTTTAGTCTCTCGATGAGGAGATGCAGCTTCTTCGTATTGCTCTGACTTGTACTATTTCTCGCGAAGCTCCCAGACACACGCTTCATCACCCCATGTTTTACACTTCACTTCTTCACATTCGCCAGAAAAGCCTCGAAGTGTTAAAACATGATGAAAAACGCCGGACAAGGCATTACAGTACTTCAGCCCCTCATACTCCTCGGATAACTTAACTCCTTCACAAATCGGACAGTCCTTGTAGGCATATACAATTTTACGTTCAGTGGAATCCCAGTAAGCCTCTTCGAATGCTTTACCCAGCATCACCTTTGTAGCCAAATTGAAGGTCTTCAGAAAGCCATCAAAAGTCACAGCATGTTCTCCGATACTATCGGAGTATTCAAATAACAGAGTTTCAGCCATGCTCATTCCGATTTGAAAGAGCTTGTCGTTGGCAGCTTTGATATCTCCTTTAACTTCCCTGAGAACATAATCGACGATAGCAGCAACGAGTGCTTGGAATACATTGAGGGACGTTTTACGAACTTTTATGCGCCAACCAATCCAACCCTTTAGTCCCATTTTTCATCATCTCCTCAGAATCTTTTTTCTATCGTAACCGCACCCCGCTTCTGGAAATCCAACAGGATTCGCATCACTACGAAGAATTGAATCCCCAATTCTTCAGCGATTTCTTTGATTGTTCTTTGACCATCACACCGCTCCAAGATACGAAACTCGTTAGTTGACAAGCGAAAGTGGTCAAGACCAGTAATAAGGATAGGAACCATTCTTCCACTCTGTGCTGTTGATGCTGTCTCTGGTGCAGTTTCTGCAACGATAGTTACGGTTTCTGGAGCTGGCGGGTTTTCCTTAGATTGAATTTCGTGAATGTCAGATACTTGATGTCCACGCTCGGTGAGTGTGTGATCTAAATATATTATGAGAGCATGAGGAGGGTCTCCGTGAACATAGGTATATGCGAAAGGGAATACAGTGTATTTTGACACTATGTCGGCTGGCAGCTCGATTGCAATTCGGGCTTTACACCTCTCACAGTAGCTGAAGACAACAGGCATTGGTGTCCTCCTGGACTCTCTATGTAAGTAGGGGGCAAATCGTGCTTATTACTTCTTCTGCGTTTAGCTATTCCAATCACGCTAGTTATCTCCAGCTCGATAAACAGCGATTTTGTTTGCCTCATCGAAAGCGAGAATCTGAGCGTCAGGGTTAGTACGTATCCAATCATCAACAATTTTCTGTGGTGTTGAGGTCGGAGAAAGGTGGACAGCCTCAACCTGCTGTGCAGAAAGAGTAGAACAAATCCATATCTTTCTAACACGTTGTATAAGCTCAGCGAATTTCCCTGCTTTGTGACTGTATAAAACGTACTTTTCTCTTATTGATGGTAGGATTGAGGGGAGGGGTTTTGTGAGGTAATCGTAGAAGAACTTACGGGCTTTAGGTGTGGGTGCAGCGCCTTTTGGGCATTCGGCCAAGAAGAGGATTTCTCCCTTATCCCTTACGGCGTGTTTCACAAGCTCGAGGCCGCGCTGGGCATTGTAGAGGCTTTCATCTTGTGGAAGGCCGCCAGGAGAAACTATGATGTGATCGGTGGGCGTCACATAAAAGGAGGCAGCTTTGTCTATCCGTTCGATGCCTTCTGCAGTTACTTGGGCTAGATTGCCACTAGCAGCCCATAATATGTAGGGCTCACTGGTAATTGTTGCTAGGAGGAAAGCAGGTCTCTCGCCTAGGATTATGTGTGTGGCTTCTAGCATATCCTCTGCGCAGGGATTGGTACGGCGTAGAGGATTAGGATGGAGGGGATGGCGTCCAAAGGTGGAGTTTGGTTCGAGAGCAAGGGAGTGGTTTGTTTCAATTGTAGTATAGTCGCAAATGCCAGGTAGGAAGTTCTTGATTGCATTAGAATATCCTGCAAAGTAATGATTCTTCATGTCGGCTGCGATGACAAAGGCGTCATGGTCTAACGCGAAATTATTCACATTTACTACGGTACCTCGGCTAGTAGTCCCCACTGTTGTACAGGGTGAATTTAGCGCATCATGAACACGAATCTGATAATGATGTAGGTTATGTCGCTGGCAACTACTTTGAATTGCTTTGGTAATTTGCCGATTTCGTGGGCTATCAACCTTATGAGATCCCGTAGTTATTATGAAGGTTAATTCCTTGGCAGCTCCTAGATGCCTTGCTAGTTCTTCTATTAGCACTTCGTGTGGTTCTGCCCGCGTCCCATCTTCAATGAGTACACAAACACGGTGATTTGTAATTGCTTCCGTCAGAGTAAGACCAATGGGGGTCTCAAGAGCGCGACGGACAACACCAGAGATGTCTTTAGAAGCATCCTGTTTACGAGGTTGAACTACCTCCGCAAGGTTTTGTTCTGGAATCTTAAGGGTGATGTGACCTTTGCCATAACGTAATTTTACATCCAGCATCTCAGCTCATCAATCCAATTCTGCGAGTTTATCAAAAATCTTTGCTTTATCCAAGGCAGTATATGCTTCGGTTTGAATTGAATAAAGCATATCGTATCGCTTCTGGAGTTCTTTGTGTGGTAGATAGTGTTCTCCTACTCTACCCATAGCTTCTGCAGCGGTTTCAACGTCCTTGTGGATGCCTGCACCCACACTGGCAAGAATTGCTGCTCCTAATGCTGTTGCTTCTTCAACCTTGCCGCGAAGCATAGGCAAATTATTGATATCCGCCTGTATTTGGTTCCAGACAGCGCTGCGGGTAGCACCGCCTGTAAGTCTTATTTCTGTAACTGCAACACCAATAGATTGTAACACCTCAATATTCCGTCGCACCTCGAAGGCTGTTCCCTCGATAATCGCGCGAATGATGTCGTGGCGTTTGTGTCCTAAAGCGAGGCCCAGAATAACGCCTCGCGCAACAGGATTCCAATAAGGAGCTCCAGCCCCCGCGAAGTAAGGAAGTAGGAGAACTCCTCTTGCGCCAGGCTCAGAAAGACTTGCCTGCTCATTCAAAAAACGGTAAGCATCCTCTCTTACCCTCTCAGCAATTATCTTCTCTTCTGTTCCAAATTGATCACGGAACCAACGATAGATAATTCCACTAGTGAAGATGCTTCCCTCCATAACCCACTTCCTTGGTACAGCATGACAACTACAGAGTAAACGTCGTTGGGGGTCAAGGCGTGGCCGGTCCTGATGAGCAAGAATGAATGTGCCAGTACCTAGTGTGGCTTTGACACGCCCTGGTTTTACGACACCAACTCCTAGCGCTGCGCATTGCTGGTCTCCTCCCCCCATTACCACAGGCAATCCTTCTGGTAATCCTGTTACCTTGGATGCGGCTCGGCTAACCTCGCCAACGACAAAACTAGGGGCGTGTAAGGTTGGCAACTTTTCCTGAGGCACTCCAAGAGTGTCGCATAAGAGGTTAGACCACTCGAACCTTTGTGTGGCAAACAGCATAGTTCGTGAAGCGTTGCTGTAATCAGTAGCGAATTGATTTGTTAATTTATGGATGATGAAGTCATTAACCAAAAGGAACTTGTGGGTTGAACGAAAAAGCCGAGCTTTTCTTTCCTTGAACCAGAGAATTTTAGGTAAAGAGAAATAGGGATCAATGGTTAATCCAGTTTCCTTGTAGACTGTCTCTGCGCCCAATTCGCTTCTTATGTGCTCACACTGGGGGATAGATCGTCTGTCTTGCCATACAATGGCATTGTGGAGCGGCGTTCCATCTTTGTTAACAGGAACTATTGTTTCTCGTTGATTGGTGATACTGACGGCTACTAAATCAGCGACCTTGTTGCCAACTGCTTTAAGGGTAGTTTTACAGGTTTGAGCAGCTGTGTTCCACCAGTCTAGGGCTCGCTGCTCGACCCATGCTGGTTGAGGAAAAATCGATTGATATTCTTGATGGCTTTTAGCTATCAATTGACCCGATAAGGCATCAAACAAGGCTGTGCGTGTACCGCTAGTCCCCACATCTATGGCACAAACTAGACTTTCGTCGCCCAATTAAAACACCTCTCCATATTCTATCGTACAGGTTATTATTCGTTTGTTACTAAATTGCCGGCATTCTTTTACCTCTTCTTTCTATAGATGATGGATTGGTGTAGATTAATGTCAGAGAAGCAAATTCAAGAAGCAGCAAGGCTAATTGTTGACTCTCCTTCCACAGTCGCGCTTACTGGTGCTGGCATATCTACTGAGAGTGGCATCCCGGATTTCCGTGGACCTGATGGGTTATGGACAAAAGTGGATCCCATGAAGTTCGCAAGCGTCGATGCTTTCCTCAGTGATCCGAAGGCCTGGTGGGAAACCGCGGTTCAGATAGCACCCACACTACTAGATGCTAAACCAAATGCTGCTCACAAAGGACTAGCAAAGCTTGAGAAAATGGGTTTGCTTCAGTGTATTATTACCCAGAACGTAGACGGCCTCCATCAACGGTCAGGCAGTCAACATGTATTGGAAGTTCATGGAAACCTTGTAAATGCTGTCTGTATTGTATGTAATGACCGGGTGGGACGACAGTACATCGAACGGAAAATCAAGAAGAAACAACTACCACCAACCTGTCCTACGTGTGGTGGGATTCTGAAACTAGATGCAGTCCTCTTTGGAGAAGCCCTACCACAAGATGTCTACAGACAAGCTGTTACCGTCGCAGGTAATTGTAGATTAATGATAGTTGTCGGCTCATCGCTTACCGTCTATCCAGCCGCATCTCTACCAAGCATAGCCACCCAAACTGGTGCGCGGCTAATTATCGTGAATCAAGAACAAACACCTTTTGATGCTGAAGCTGACCTTGTTTTCCACTCAATAGCAGGGGCTACCCTGACAACTATTGTAGAAGCCGTACACGCACTCCGTGGTAAGAGGTAAAGCCGTATTTTCAATCTCCAGTTTATACTGTACTGGAATAGGACTATTCTCGTATTCGATAGACTGGTTTACTGTGTGCATATCGTAATTCTCGGGGAACGTCCTCGTCGTCTGTTACGAGAGGCAGAAGACTAGGTGGTTTTAGTCGTCGCTGGATAATAGATTGAGGGAGAGGTTTTCCAAAGGGATGAGAGAAGGGTAACATGAATCGGTGATCCTTTCCGATGATTCCTGCAATCCGAGAAAGCATTCCTTTTGTACGTCCTCTGTGTTTCCACTTGTAATACATCAGGTATAGAAAGCCCCCAATGATCTTGACCATCTGCCGGGCTAGAGTGTTAGTGTTGAAGGGTCCCAGCCAATCTTCCCGCCAGTGGTGCAAGTTATGGTCCCAGCACTCAATGAAAACCTCCCACTGGAGTTCAGAAAGACGACTCAAGTCAAGGGTCTTTTCCTTCCGGAGGGCACAGTCTTCAAGCGAAACAAAAAAGAGGGGTACGAAAAAGGTACGAAGCTGGCGCATCCTATGAATTAGGTCTAAAGTGAGCAAAACGTCATCTTCCGTTTCTTTGGGTAGACCTGTGACGAGAGTGCAAAGAGGCAGCCAATTGTGATCGTTGAGGATGCCGTAGGCTTCACAGACGACTTCGGGCCAATCACTCACGTCGTAGGGAAGGGCTTTTCCTCGCATATGTTCCTGCATAAGGCGTGGGCTTCCTGTCTCAACCCCGGTCTCTGCTGTGATGACAGGGTTACCCTTGTACTTGTACCGGCATTTATCACCTAAAATCTCCGCGAGGTCTTCTACCATCTGAGGATCGACAATGGCAGGAGCTAAGGAAATGTGGGCAGGTTGAATTACCTCAACACCGGGTTCTGCCGCAATGGAACTAAACAACTTAGTTACTGCCTGACGATTAGGTAGAAACCGTTCTTTTGAGCCATAAAGGAAGATATCATCTGAGTTGATTAGAACCATTTTATTCCCGGCTCTCAACCCTACTCGGACTTCGCGAAGGATTTTCTCAATGGAGAAGTTGCGCCGTGTCTTCATTGTCGGAGAGCAGAATTGACATCCTCGACCGCAGCCCCTAGAAATCTCCACAGCACCGTAGATGGCGGGTCGTCGGATACAAGGAATCTCCTCGTCTATTGGGCGTTGCGCCTGAATAAGAGGTGGTAGTGGCTCACCTTGCACAGCTTTCTCGAAGAGCTTGGGTGCTGTGTGTTCGGCTTCTCCCATGACAATACAGTCAAACCCGTATTTTTTCCGAAGGCTAGGGTTCTTCAGCTGCCATGAACCGGCACCACCCAGTATCTTTGTGGGCTGGTACTTCCGGAACACGGGGTGGCTCATCATGCGCCAGAAATACAATCCCGTAGCGGCTAAGCCACCAAGTCCCACAAATGAGGTGTAGGTTAGGCTCACATACGCCATTCCGAGAGGATCCATACTCGACACACCAACAACCTGAGTAGCCGATCCTACCACATCGCTGAGCTGCTCAGGGTGAACCACAATAATGTCTTCTTCATCAAACCCATTCTCTAAAAGAGACGCCTCAATCTTTCGTAAACCTAATGGCGCATATGGTGCTGAATAATCCGGATTAGGTTTGTCTGGTTGGAATAGGGGATCGAGTAGGATACTAGGGGTGAGACGGGCTGGAAATCCTCCATAAAACGCGATAAAGGGATCAGCATTCCACCCTGCCATTTCCGCCTTTGATGCGGTTAAGACGATTTTTCTTCCACCGTTGCTAGCCATAGTCCGAACCCTCAAGGCTATTCAGTACGGACATCATCAGATGCTGTGAGGTCAGTACTAGATTCACTGGGAACGAGAGTTCTTCAACTAATGACTAAAATAGCTTTCGCCCTAAACTCTGTGTTCCTTTTTAGGTCAGCTCACTGGGTAGCAGCAGTCATTGATACATCCCGAATACGAATGAAGGGAATAAAGGTGGGTGTGTTAACTTCCCACCACCGTATCTGTCTAACTTCACGACCTAATCCATCAATGGCTCCAAGCATTCGAACTAAATTGTCAGTGATGCGAAGCTTCTGGATAGGCTGCCCGATTTCCCCCTTCTCGATAAGGAACATACCATCCCTGGGGATTGTTGAGAAGGTGCCCTCCAATGCACTCGTGTATCGCAGATACCAATTGGAGGTGACATAAATTGTAGGGCGTGCCGGCTCTAGAAGCTCCTCGAAGGATTGCTCGCCTTGCTTGAACACGATATTGGTCGGTCCTGGAATCATCAGCTTTGACCCGATGAAAAATTGGGCTAGTTGACAGTTGCCAGTGCTCTTGGTTTGGAGCATTCGACTTGAGGATGTGTTATGAACAAGTTGTTCAAGGGTACCTTTCCTGATAATCTGTGTTCGTTGAGTGGGCGTTCCCTCAAAATCAAACGGCGCACTTCCCAAGCCATTAGGAATTGTGCCATCATCCCAAATAGTCACCGTCTCAGGTCCGAGTTGTTGTCCAATTCGGTCCTTGAGAGGACTGTTACCCATTAGGATTTGCACTGGATTCGCGCCTTTGATCAAGGCTCCAAGGATTGATGCAGCTACAGTAGGATGTAGCACCAAATCATAAGTTCCAGGTTTTCCTTGTTTGCCACCAACCGCCAATGAGGCGATTTCCCCAGATTCTCGGCCTGCACGGGAAAGCTGTGCCTCGATGTCATTCAATACACGTCCCACTGCGATTCCTTGACCTGAACTCTCTGGGTCGACAAAGCTACGTAATGTCATTCGATAAGAGGACGCGCGGTAGTCTCCCCGAAATCCTTCAGAGGTGGAGAGGTCGGTAACAATTTCATCGAAGAAAAAGGATCCAGCAGTCCGTTTGGCACCCGCTTTTTGTGCTTCATCAAGGGATGCAGCGACAACCTCTGGAGCTCGTTCAGGGAATTCACGGATGCGCTTATCGTAAAGCTGTTCTACTTTTGAAGGAGACCGGAATTCCTTTTGCAATCCACTAAATAGAGGTGTAGGCTGTAACCCACGCACAAAGGAAATCAAATGGTCGATTCGCGTTTGGAGGCTTTTCGGCGTGGGATCAATGATTTCAGTAGTTCCGATACGACCGTCAACAGCCACAAAAACAGCTAGAACCCTAGACCTCCACTGTTTGAATATATCAATCTCTGAGTTACTAATGCGAATCTGATGCCGGAGAATATCTTGACCCCGTACAACCGCCTCACCATGACGCGAGGCTACTTTCAAAGCCTGTTCAACTAGACTCTGCGTCTCTTCTGATTTGGTCATGCTTGAACACCCCCGAGACGAATTCTACGCATTCTCACCGCTTCAGGCCCCGCTGTCCACACGGGGATTCCCTGACTAGGATCGGACTTGCCACAAATCGCTTGCTCAGATGCAAATCCCCTTGCACAGGCATCAACACTCTCAAACAGGCCTCTCGAGGTTAACTCGAGTACCGGTCGGCGAACATACTCGTCAGTCACCTCACCCTTACGGATAATCCGCGCCAACGACCCCGTATACTTTGACTGGTACCGGCGATCGTCGATATTCCATTCGGTGAAGTTATCGATGAATACTCCCAGTCGGATGTCTTCGACGAGTTCCTCAACAGTGTAATCTCCGGCGGCGATGTAGGTGTTTGCCATTCGCGGAATGGGTTCACGGTCATAGGCGCTGGCACGTGAGGAGCCATTCGAGTGTACTCCCGCTCGTGCTGCCGTTTGACGGTCGTGAAATAGCTCGTTGGCTATTCCCTCTTTGATGAGGTATCGGGGCCGCGCCTTTACCCCTTCATCGTCATAGAGGTAGAACCCGCCGCTTCGGAGAAGAGTTGGGTCATCAATGACGGTGACGGCTGTTGAGCCTACTCGGGTGGTGCCGATGTCGATGTCCATCCAGAACGATTCACCTGCATTTGCGCCTTCGCGTCCTTGAATTCTGTCAGCTTCTGAGGGGTGTCCACAGTTTTCGTGTGCGATGATCCCAGCAACTTCTGGTCCGATAATTACGTCCACTGGTTTGTCAAAGGCTACGGGTTTTGCTTGGTCTGCAACACGGTGCACTGCTTTTGCCTCTTCGATGAAGGTTTCGATGAATTGGGGTGCAGCAAAGAACTCCCAACCAGCGGCTGCCCCACGGCTAAAATAGCGTTGCTCGGTTCCTTTGGCGCCTTTTGCGGTGAGTCTTCCAGCGAGTCTTCCTAGACTGTAGTCCGATTCAACGCGGGTTCCCTCGCTGGTGGCGATGTATTTCTTTGAAGTTTCCGCGATAAGAAGTGCAGTTCGAATAGGTAACGCAGTGGCATCAAATATTTTCGTGAGTTCTTTTTCTACCGCCAAGAGGCGTTTGAGCTTGGTATCTGGGGGAATTTCTGTGAACGGTGTTTCAACGGGTACCTCCCAGTGTGTTTGGATAACTGGTTCCTCGGATAACGCTAGGGGCGTCTTGCGGCGAGACGCGCGTGCCAAGCGAACCGCGGTTTGTACAGCTTTCTCCACATCACCTTTTGCTAGGCTTGCCGTTGCGACAAATGACATCCCTCCCTCGGCGAGCGCGCGTATTCCGATGCCCTCAGTTTCTGTGGAGCCCGCGGAGATGATGTCACCGTTCCTTGTTAAGAAACTCTCCATCAATGTCTGGACATACCGTAACTCAACATAGTCGGCGCCCTGTTTTGCCCCATATTCTACGCCCTGCTGCGCCACATCATGAAACATCATAGACACAACTCCGTTGACTGGTTACTTCTCCCAGAAGTATTTTCCTTTTTCATAGATGACTTCATCGCCAGCGAGTATCTTACCACTGTCTTTCATTGATTTAATGATGTCAATGTGTACAGCGCTTTTGTTTATGCCCTTGCACTCTTGATACGCGTTACCCAAGGCGCAATGAATCGTGTCACCGATTTTTTCGTCAAACAACATGTTCAAAGTGTATCGTTTAATTCCCCGGTTAGTGCCAATAGCCATCTCGCCAAGGTATCTAGCTCCTTCATCTACTTCAAGGGCTGCTTTTAG
>JABXGV010000184.1 GCA_016550485.1 archaeon | reverse complement strand
CATCTCAAACTACACCCAAATCAAAGGTGTCTTGAATCAGCTCCAACCATTAAGAAGCGACAAAATAAATCAATATGAGATGCGCTTTGGCCCAGTGAGTAAAACCGATGTTTTCTTTTATCTTCTAGGCTTAATGGTTAGCGATTTTGGGAAGAACAAACATAGTGTATCGTCGACTGGATTAGTTCTGAATCTCTCTAAGAAATATTCTTGGAGTGAACAGCTTGGTGAAGCAGTCTGCTATTACCTTGGCAAACTTGGTATTTATGCTGAAAAAGGCAAAGACCGTGACTCCTCTGCTGGACCCAAATCCGCCTATTCCTGGCAATCACAAAAAACTCCTTTTCTAACTTGGATGATGCACACGTGCTTGGGGTTCCAAAGTCACGAACGCACTAGTTACCATCCTATACAAGCGGAATGGATTTTGCACTCGCCCAGCTGTGCTAGGAAAGCCTTCCTTCAAGGACTCAGCGATGGCGATGGCTGTGCTAGCACAATAGGTCAGTATATCAGTATTTCTAGCTCTACAAATACTTCCTTCATAAAGGCTCTTTTAGCGTCCTTTAATATTGCCGCCACAGGCAGAGGGGTGGATGTAAGAATTTTCTCACAAGATGGAATAATTCGCGCTGCAGAACTGCCCTTTTTCCGTTTTGCAGCAGGACGCCAACAACATGCCGAGAAACTCGCTGAGATGATGCGCGTGCGTCAACAGCAAGAATATGATACTATTTCACCCGTAGCAACTGAGACAATGATTAGGCTTCATGACAAAGGATTTTCTTATGGTAGAATTGCTGAATATATTTACGATAAATTCAGAGTCTCCCTCTGTCATACATCTATTATGCGTCGTGTTAAGAGACGAAAAGGCATTGACAAGTAAAAAGCCCAACATCTTCTTTCGTTGAATGCTGAATTCGGAAGTAACAGTAAAAAGGCGAGTCATTATTTTTTTATTACCAAACGGGATGTGGAGCTGGATACCCCTGGCGCTGGAAAAGCGACAGAAAAGGTCTACCGGGCTGAGCCGGACCAATATCGCCCAGATCGTGACTAGTCGTTACATCGACTGTTATCCGCGCCTTGGCTTCTCCTATGAACCCATTGAGTGGTAGATTGCTTCACCAAGGTGTTGGACTACCAAGCCAGCCGAATAGGAAGGCCCACACTAGCTGCACCCCAATGAGTAGGTTCACTAATGCAATAGCTGGACCCCAGGGAACATCGTGGAGCTTGGTTAAGGCGATGACATAGAGGTAGCCTACCCAGAGTCCTGAAATGAGTCCAAAGAAGGGTATCCATCCGAAGAGGAGTACAGGCGTGGTGGCATAGACACTCACCTTGAAGGAATCTAACACTGTGCCTTGCCCTCGTAGTATCTTCGCAAACACATGGAACAATGCGCCCAGGAGGGGAAACTTGAGCACATTTCCGGCATAGGTCAGCACGCCTACCCAGAGGTAGCGACTGACCCCCGTGAGGAGTTCAAAGTGCGGTGCCACAACATAGGCGCCCATTTGTGCGTTGGTGCCGGCATGTACGATATCACAGGGGACATGAAACCAGTTGACGACCGGAGTAAGTAGTGCTAGGATTACATTCAATACTAGGTAAAATCGGAGTACAGGCCAGTAACCGCGGACCTCGCGTTCCTTTTCAAACAGCAATTCGGGGTGGGCGATTGCATCCCAAGCTTTCCGGAAATCAGTTTTCAAAGGCATTTACCTCACCATATTTGCATGTTTTGTCAAATTATACAAAATTAGCAAAATATTTAAACCTTACCATATGCTATCATCCACCGGTGTCACAATGACCGATTTCAACCTCCTGCGCACCCAGTTCATCCAATTCCTCGAACGCATCGTCGAGGAACGCGGGTTCACTCCACTCCATGGTCGCATTCTAGCCTGCCTGTTCTTATCCTCCCAGGCTCGCACGCAATACACCATCGCGCAGTGGACCGGGTATAGTATTTCCGCGGTCAGCCGCGCCCTCGATCAACTCGTGGCGCTGGGCTCGATCCGGCGATACAAAACCCCAGGCGAGCGCAGCTACAACTACGAAAGCGGCACTTCCATGCCGCAGCTCTTCATTGGAGCCATTGAGCAATGGCTCGCTATCGTCGAGCGCGTTCAACAGCCCATCTCAGCCATGGCACAGGCCGCCAAGCAACTGGATACCTCACCTCTTCCAGCAACCGATGCGGCCGAAGCTACCCTCCTTACCCAACAGCTCCACCAACTGGACCGTACCCTTTACCAGATTAAACCATTCTTCCGAGAACTTGTGCAAAAACTCCGCTCCCTTGATAGTCCCCACGCCCAATGATACAATCATGCCCTTGGAATGTTGTGACAGATTTTTTATTAGCCCCTGCCCCTTCCTATTCTTTGAAGTGGACGTTTATGGCGCCATCGAAGATAACGGCTTGGAAGCACTTAACCACACGTACGGTATACCAAAATCCGTGGATAACCGTCCGCGAGGATGAGGTCCAACTGCCCAGTGGCCACACGACCATCTATGGGGTGGTGTCGGCGAACCGCGACTTTGTTGGGATAGTACCCTTGCTTGATGCTGACACCGTTCTCCTGATTCGTCAGTACAGGTATATTCAAGGCGAGGTGACATGGGAGATCCCGACAGGAGGAATCGAGGAGGGTGAAACTCCTGAACAGGCGGCGCAACGGGAACTCCGAGAAGAAATAGGCTACAAGGCGGGTCAGCTGAAGCTTGTGAATATTATGCGGTCTAACAAGGCTATCATGCGAGAGGTAGGCTATATCTTCATTGCCGAGAAGCTCAGCGCCTCTCCTGCACCGCCAGATGAAACGGAGCACATTGAGAGGGTCCCTGTCGCCTTACGAGAGGCGCTGGCCATGGTCGCGGGTCACGAAATCACCGATTGCGTCTCCATCATCGGGTTGCTCATTGCAGGGCACCGCTAGGATAGTATTTACAGTATATACCATGGATTTCTTTGTAAATCGGCGTTTTCGCTCCATCGAAGCCTTTTTCGCGGAGGCGCCTTTTATAAGCCACAAGAAAGCCTTTTATCCCACCAAAGGAGATAAACCTCACAATCTCCATTTAGGAGTCAATAAGAGTGAAAAAACTTCTACCAATCCTCGCGATAAGTCTTTGTGCTCTCCTCGTGCTTTCCTTTGGACGACCCACCACCGTTAGAGCAGCATTCCCCGCGGATGGTGACACCTACGATTACACGCTCTCTATCAACCTGACGGGAACCAACAACACCGGTTCCAATCACTATTCTGAAAGCTACAGTCTCACTGCCGGCGTTGATTTCATCAACCACACCGACGACTACTACTGGGCAAACCACACGATGACCTTCCCTGACGACGACATCTGGTATCCCCTTAACGGAACCACCATCGGTTCGGGTGTGTGTCACTATCACCCAGACAACGAAGCCCCACTAATGTTCCCGATGAATTACGCGAACTGGTCACAGATATCCTATTCGTGGACTAGTGACCCCATGTTCATCGAGGCTGGAACCCAGCCTGGTGACGAGTTGGCCTTTGGTTACGGGTATTCTTATGATACCACATATGTCGGTCCCTATGATGAATATCCCTACGCAGATCCCTATGGCGACTACTACTACCAGTTCACTATGCCAGTGGGCGCCGGTGCACCGCTATCAGTGAACGGCGGGACAGCTACGTTGAGCACAGTCATGGTCGGTTTTGAATACGAAATGCACTACAACTCGAGCAACCCAAGCTACCCAATGTGGGATATGACAGCGGTCTTCAATGTCTCCTGGGAGTGGAGCCTTGGCTTCCTCGCACAGATGCAGTTTGACATCTACACGAACCTGAACCCGGACTATCCTAGCAACTATAACCTCACAGACTTCAACATTGAAGGTGGCTTGACACTCACTGATGTGTCAACCGAAGATCCCGTAGCTGTCGGACCATGGGATGTTGTTGCGCCCCCAATCCCTGGCTTCCCACTCGCAGCCGTCATCATGGGTCTGTTCGCAGCACTAGTTCCTGCTGTTCTCATCCGGAAGCGGCGAAAGTAAATCACCGCTTCCCCTCCTTTTTATTTTCACACCCATTTTTTCACATGTTCCAGTCCAAATCAGGAAAGAGAAGTGCGATTCGTGCAACTCCTAAGGGAGGCCAGTATCAGATAGTTTGAGTCTAAGTCGGCGAATCCTTGAAGAGTTTCTTCAGAATTACTGAATCGCCTTTCGGTCCGAGCCCGTGGCGATCTTGTTCGACACCACACACTCGAAATCCATGTCGATAGTAAAACTTCTGAGCTAACGGCCATGTACTAGGATTAGATTCAACCTTCACAAATGGGACCCCCATTCTGCGGAACTCGTCCAAGGCTCGACGTATCAATCGACTTCCCACGCCCTGCCGACGATATGATTCAGAGACAAACAGGTCTTCTATGAAAGGGACACCAAAGAATCGTAACTCAGCAGTGATAGCACCGACCAGCGCTTTTCCCTTAACGGCAACCCAGCAGAGATGCGGCCAATCCTTTAACAGTGGAGTAGTCCATTTCGAAATTTGTTCTCTCGTAGCGTTTGGATTAACCTTTTCAAAGAAAGACAGAACCTGTGGCAAATCCTCTGCAGTCATTTTTCGCAGCGTAATGTTAGGCTGACTGCTCTCCTCGTCTTGTGACCGCTGTTCAGGCATTTCAAACTCATCCTCACCTTCTCATCATGCCGTGAGTTGTACTCCCCAAAGCCTTAAAACCCTTTCAGCTTTTTTGTGAGCTTTGACAGGCGCTTGGAGACGCGCAGCTATGGAAAGACTAGCACACAAAGGCATCTATGTTGCAGATGTCCCCCCTCCTTCAGGGATGACATTAACCATCAGAGGTAAAGCAGTCGTGCTTGACGGGCACCAGGAGCAGATGGCTATGGCCTTCGCAGCGAAACGCCATCTGGGCTATTGGGAGGACTCAGTGTTTGTACGAAACTTTCT
>JABXGV010000183.1 GCA_016550485.1 archaeon | reverse complement strand
GGCGTCCGAAATATGATAAAACGGGAAATTCTGTTCTTATGGCTAGACGGCAGGAAGAAGTAGCGTTCCTTATGGATAATTATGTCTTGGGTGATACTGAAAATGTTTTTTCGAAGCTTGCTAGTGAATCCGCTTTACGGAGTCATATCCTTTCAACGATTGCCTTGGGGTATGCCTCTAGTAAAGAGGATATAATGGATTTCATACGGCAAACCTTCTTCGGTCATCAGCGTGACCCTGAAGAAGTCACCTATATGGTAGATTTAATCGTGAGATTCCTAAAAGATGAAAATCTTTTGAGACGCAGAGGTAATGAGTTGATTGCGACGCCTTTTGGGAGGCGTGTCTCTCAACTTTATATCGACCCAAAGTCTGCTGTCATTATTCGGGATGGTTTATTGACAGCCTCACGGGCTGCAACAGAAGTAACTCCTTTCTCCTACTTGCATCTGATTTGCCATACACCAGATCAGTTTAGTATGTACCTGCGTAGAGGTGAAGAAGCGCGCACTCACGATTATGTAAGCGAACATATCGAGGAGTTCTTGGTACCTGTACCGAATCCTCGTTATAATCGTGCAGACTATGAGTTTTTCCTTGCAGAAGTGAAAACGGCACTCCTTACGAATGGTTGGATTGAAGAGATATCTGAAGAACAACTCACTAGCCAATTCGGCATAGGTTCTGGTGATCTTAGACGGCTCGTCGATACTCAGGTTTGGCTTCTCTACGCTTGTCGGGAACTCGCTCAGGTCTTTAAGTACAAGTCACTCCTCGCTGACCTAGAACAGCTAGAGCTTCGCGTGAATTACGGCGTAAGAAAGGAATTGGCAGTGCTAGTCCAACTAAAAGGTATAGGACGGGTTCGTGGTCGGTTGCTCTTCCGCAATGGCTTTGTTAACAAAGAACGAATTCGAGACGCTCCCCTATCCAAACTCGCAGCTGTGCCCACGATAGGTTCAGAAATTGCCCGCTCTATCAAGGTCCAATGCGGTGGGGTTGTTGCACCAGCAGAGGAGCAATCGTTAAAGGAATCATCCAACTCAACAACAAGACAAACACGTCTTTCCCTAGAATGAAAGAGAAAATTTCGAGACGAACACCATGACAACTGGCTTCTTCTACCACAAAGCATTTCTAAAACACGATATGGGCGCGGGCCATCCAGAACGGCCGGAAAGACTTACAGCAGTTATGGATTTTCTTCAGAAACAAAAGGCATTCAATGAGGACACCCTTCGTCTGGTTTCGCCCCGTGCTGCCACTCTTGCTGAATTAGAACGTGTTCACCCCAAGGACTATATCGATTTCATTCGAACTGCATCTGATAGAGAGAGCCGTTTTGATGCAGATACTCGCGCGTCCAAAGGCTCATATAATGCTGCAATATTAGCAGCGGGCGCGGGTCTCAAAGCTTGGGAATCTATTAACACTGGTGAAATCGACAACGCGTTTGCCTTGGTTCGACCACCTGGTCATCATGCTAGTGAAAATCAGGCACGTGGATTCTGCCTTTTTAGCAATGTTGCCGTTGTTGCACGACACATTACCGCAACAGTTCCGGATAGCCGGGTTCTTATTCTAGACATTGATGCGCATCACGGTAATGGAACACAAGAAATCCTGTATGAAGATCCTAAGACGCTGTACGTTGGTTTCCACCAGCATCCTCGGACCCTTTATCCTGGCTATTCCGGCTACGTGGATGAACTTGGGGAAGGTCCGGGTAGAGGATACAACGTGAATTTTCCTCTTCCTCCTGGTGCTTCGGATGCCTCTTTCCTCCATGCCCTCAAGACCCTCTTCCCTCCCTTAGCTCAGCAATTTCAGCCTACCAGCATCCTTGTATCGGCGGGGTATGACGCCCATTTCCGAGACTATCTTACTAACCTTATGATAAGTGCAACAGGATTCTTTGAAATCTCGCAACTGATTATGGAAACGGCAGAAAATACCTGTAATGGGAAGGTCATTATGTTTCTTGAAGGAGGGTATGACTTGCAGGGCTTGTCTGAATCTATTTACAATACGCTCATACCTATGACTGGCCATGGAAAAGCGATTCACGAAAAGCCGCCAAAGGAGGACCCACGGGTGTCACAATACGTGGCAAAACTCCTGACAGAAATTAAGACAATATTGAAGCCTTGGTGGCAAATACCCTAATTTTGTTTATTAAATGGGAAGAATGGTGGGACCGCCGGAATTCGAATCCGGGATCACTTGCACCCCAAGCAAGTATCCTACCATTCTAGAAAAACAGGATTCATCCTGTTCTTTGGCTAGACCACGGTCCCACATTTTTTCTCTTAGATTATCCAGTTCCTTTAATGCCTTTCCCAACTGACGTTTTACTCCTATTGGTGTTTGTTGCACATAAAGAAGAAAAGAAGTTAAGAACGCTGTAAGAACTAGGAATGTAAATCTTGCTTCAGCAAATATAGGAGATAAGACTTGTGCCATCGCGCGTTTCCATTGTTAATATCTCTGAAGATATTGATACAGCAGTCCGCAAAGCCGTGGAGCTGGCTGGTGGTCTAGAACTTGACTCTGGGGAAAGAATACTTATCAAACCTAATATGAGCTGTGGGAAACAATCAGGTTCAGGGCTGGTCACCAATGTTGATGTAGTGGCTGCAGTTGTACGCTTGGTGCGGGAACACTGTAAACAAGCTAATGTCCTTGTTGCAGATCTTCCAATTTGTGGTTGGGACCCGGAAGAGACCTACCGAGTGATTGGGATTCGGGAAGCGGTGGAAAAGGCTGGTGGAACCTTTGTAGATTTGGCGAAAACCGAAATGGTTAGGGTCAAGCTCCCAAGAGCTAGCAAGTTGACAAAGGTTACCCTGGCTAAACTTGCATTGGAAGTTGACGGAATTATTGACGTACCTGTCATCAAAACCCACTTCATGACCGGACATACTGGTGCCATAAAGAATCTGAAGGGGTTAACCCGGCAGGACCAACGTACTCGAATGCACGTACTTGGACTCCACGAGCCTGTGGTTGATTTATTTGAGCACCTCCTCCCGCAGGTGAGATATTGCATCGTAGACGGGACAGTAGCTGCTGATGCAGTTAGACCATCAGGTCCCTATCAAGGGCCGACCGCAGGGACTCCAGTCGAATTAAATGTCATTCTTGCTGGTCGCGATCCTGTTGCAGTTGATGCCACAATTGCTAGGCTCATGGGTTTCAAACCTGAGAAGCTGAGTATCCTAAAAATAGCATCAGAAAGGGAATTGGGTGAACTCGACGATATCGAAATAGTTGGTGATGCAGCAGAAACCTTCAAGAGACTTAGAGGTTCTAGACGCGGTGGATTAATAAGCCGTCTACAAGCTTTGTGGACATCCCGGGTTTTCAATCGCATAACGCATGGTCTTGTTCGGCGTTGGTTTGGATCTGAAATCGTCACCCGAAAGACCGCTAAGAAAGAAATGGACGATGATACCGGTGAAGGTGTTATTGAGGTCACCGATGCGTGTAATGGCTGCGGGTTATGCGTGAAAGCCTGCAAACTCGGCAATATTACACTGCAGGAAGGAAAACCACTAATCAACATGGATCATTGTGTTCGCTGTTGGATATGCTGCGAAGCCTGCCCTGAAGCGGCACTACTTATACGGTCAAAAATGATTCGCTCTGTAGATTACTAGCTTAGCTCCCGCACTTCTAAATCCTCGTAGATTGGGCCTCGCGGAGTGAGCGTACTCTTCTTTAACTTAACTTCTTTAATACGCGTAACACCAAACTCGTGATTAGCATACTGTTCAAGAATATCAAGAACTGGGCTTAACTGACTCCGATTTGCACCTCTACGTACCCTCGCCACGGTTAAGTGAGGTGAGTATTTACGGCCCTCTACAGGGAATCTTCGCTCCCTAAGATGCTGCCCAATTAGCTGCTGGAGCCTGATACATTCATCGGCACCCTTCGTTACTCCCACCCAAACGACTCGGAGCCGCGCAGGGCGGAAGCACCGCAAACCACTCAATTCTATGTCGAAAGCAGGGAATTCTAATTCTTGGAGAATCTCCTTGACATCAGGAATTCGCGCGCTTTCTACATTGCCAAGAAAATGCAAGGTGAAATGGAGGTTCTGGGGTTCAACAAGTTTCAGCCTAGCCTGGGCTCTTCCAAGTTCTTCTTGTATTTTCTTGATGTGATTGAGGATAGTCTCATCAGTAACTTCTAGAGCTATGAAACTCCGAATCACAGCAATTTAAACCGCCTGTATTGAATTAGTGCTGCTACATCAATGAGGAGAGGAGAAGGTTTATATCAATTCCTAGTTTACCTGAAAATCAGTTTTACTTTGGAGGCACTGTCTGTTTGAAGGATAGGAAATCAACGCGTTCACGGAAAGCAGTCGCTGAAATAACACGACCCGTAGGCGACCCTCTAGCTAGACCAATAATCCCCGCAAAGGAAGTTGTTCTCCGTCCTGCAGGCTACCCACTTGAGGTTAACGCCTCGCTAGGCACTCCTGCCTTACGGATTAGAGATGAGAAGCTTTTCACTGCCTATTGCGTTGATCAATGGCAAGGCATCAAAGTCAAGTGCCATGACTATCTTTTCGACCAATTATTGCTTCCCGATTTTGCTTTCGAAGTTGTTAAGGTCACACCACAAGAAGCGCATATTGTGTCCGACACTAAGATTCGGCTGTTACAAGCACGAGAGTTCAAACCTATTCGCGGACGGAAAATCTTATTTGATGACATAATTGGTCATGAAGGTGCTAAGATAAAGTGTCTCATTATAAAGAAGTATATGCAAAATCCTCATGAATTCGCTGAATGGGCACCGCGTAGGGTTCTCTTCTATGGATTTCCGGGAACAGGAAAAACAATGATGGCCAAGGCGTTAGCATGGGAAACGCAAGTCGAATTCTATTACGTAAAAGCAACCGCGCTCATAGGGCAGCACGTAGGTGCTGGCGCAGATAAGGTTCACAAGTTATTTGAAGAGGCTACTAATCGAAGACCTTGCATTATTTTCATTGATGAAATTGACTCCATTGGGCTAGACCGAAGTTTTCAATCAGTACGCGGTGATGTTACAGAGGTTGTTAACTCCCTAATCTCTCAGTTCGACCTTGTTGAGGAGAAAGAGCGAATCGTTGTCATCGCAGCGACAAATACGCCCGAAATGCTCGACCCTGCACTCCGAAGCCGATTCGAAGAAGAGATTGAATTCCCCAAACCAACATCTGAGGAACGCCTTCTAATACTTGAAAAATACGCTAAGACACTGCCACTGCCTGTGACAGCAAATCTCGCAGCAATTGCCCAACGAACAGAGGGATGTTCTGGCCGTGACTTAAAAGAGCGCCTGTTAAAGGGCGCCCTGCACTACGCGCTCTCTCATGATTTATCAGAAATCGATGATTCCGCATTTAACGGGGTTACTACACAATCTCCGAAAGATAAACGTTATTATATCTAGCCAGTCACATTGGTTATTCAGTAAGAAAGAATTAGAAACAATATCGAGGTTCTATTGAGGGAGCGACTGGATTTGTACGAACGTTGCCGATTCGAGCAGAGGTTTGATGCCAAAGCATGTGTATTTGTAGGAATGCCGGGGTCCGGTAAATCCTTGGGGACGGAGGGTGCAAGAAAGCTAGGCGTTCCTGTGCTTGTTATGGGTGATGTTGTACGAGAAGAAGCGTCGCGTCGGGGCGTTGTGCATTCACCGTCGGCCTTGGGCAAGATTATGATTGATCTCAGAAGAAAGTACGGGGCCGATGTCATTGCTAATGCTTGCATAGATAAATTCAGAAAAATGGATAGCTCAAATGTTGTAATTGATGGAGCACGCAGTGAAGAAGAAATCGCACGATTTCGAGAAGTTTTCAAATCAGTGAAAGTTATTGCGGTGCATGCGTCGCCGCAGACAAGGTACCAGCGTCTAGTTCAGCGAAAACGCGCAGACGATTCCTTAACTTGGGAAGACTTTTGTGAGCGAGACCTTCGTGAGCTTGGTATTGGGATTGGTAGAGTAATCGCCTGTGCAGATGTGATGTTAATTAACGAGGGTGAAGCCTCTAAACTCAGAGAGCAGGTTCATCGCCTTCTTAAAGATGAATTCGGATTAAGCTGACAAGACAATGATTGTTATCCTTCTACATGCAGATCTGAAAGCCACAGAGAATCTTGAGAAGGTTCGAGAAGCGCTTCTAAACATATGTCCAATCGCGGAAATTAAAATCTCTCAAGACTCGTCAGGGATTACTCATCTAGAAGGATCAGCTACAGGGGCTGAGGCTCTTGCGGCTCTCGTCAGGAAATTCCGTGAAGAGCGTATCCTAGAGGCAGTGCGTCAAGTGTTCTTAAAACAGATTGAAGAAGGTGCGTTAGTCTTTGGAATTCATCGCCAAGCTGCATTTGTAGGGCGGGTTCATCTTTGCAATCTTGATGATGTTTCCGCGACTGGACCAATACGAGTCGAAAT
This sequence comes from archaeon, assembly GCA_016550485.1. Lineage (GTDB taxonomy): Archaea > Asgardarchaeota > Hermodarchaeia > Hermodarchaeales > Hermodarchaeaceae > YT-063. Next base: position 10,833 of record JABXGV010000183.1, on the reverse strand, counting down.
TCGAGCAAAACATATCCTCGATATAATCGACTTCATTGCTCCACCAACCCTTAAGGGCAAACCTCAGCATCGGGAAAACCTACAACTTGAATAGTGAAGAATATCCAAAATATCAATTATCTCCAGACACGGGGTGCTTCAGTTCAATAACATCTAAATCGTTTGGTACTATGCATCGCTGAAATATGCTCCTAGCTTCCTGTTCGTGTTGCTGGTTGTTCTCATATCTAGGACTAATGTGTACTAACGCGAGTTGTTTAGCTTCTGCGAGAACAGCAATTTCTGCTGCTTGAGTGGCGGTTGAATGGTGATTTTCGCTTGCCTTTTCCTTCAGCTCATTACTGTAGGTAGCTTCATGGATAAGTAACGACACACCTCGTGCTGCTGAAGCAAGGTCAGGGTTGAAACTAGTATCACCAGAGTAGGCAATGGATGCCCCCTTACGACTAGGTCCTAAGACCTCGGTTGGGCGAACGATGCGTTTTCCTGCTACTCGGACAAAGCGTCCTTGTTGAAGCCTCTTCCAGAGTGGTCCCTTTGGTACACCAAGCAACATCGCTTTTTCTGGATCAAATTTACCTGCTACTTCAGACATTCGTAGAATGAAAGAAAGAGCAGGGACGCTGTGCTCCGCCGGTAGCACCTCTACCGAATATAATGGTTGCTCAGGAAGAATTGCCTTGACAACCTCGATGGTCTTTATTTGGAATATAGGCTCGACGTGTGTCATCTCTAGTGTTTTGTAAACAAAGGACTTGACCCCTGGTGGGCCAACAATCAAGAGGGGGTTCATTCTATGCAGCAAAGACATTGTTGAAATCAAGCCTGGCAAACCAAGGCAATGGTCGCCATGTAAATGCGAAATATAAATCTCGGTTATCCGTTGAAGGCTAAGGCTAGCAAGCTGAAGCTGACGCTGCACTCCCTCTCCAGCATCAAACAGGAGTATCTCTCTTTTCAGGCAAATAGCAAATGCGGGTAGGGCCCTTCGAGTGGAGGGCATTCCACAACCGGTTCCAAGAAAAACGACTTTCATGTACAAGTCCTGCTTTATTTTCTTTTCAAGACGACTATGTGCCGAGTTAGACTGCGATGAACATAAACGCTATGCTCTTCTATAATTGCATATTCTTTAGAGTCAATAATGCCTTCATCAAAGAATTCAAGTGGTATTGCAAAACACACGTACTTATTTGTGTGAATCACATCTGCGAGTTGTGTTAGACTCGTCTTTAGTAATGTTGCTATATCCGATTTCCTAGTTGAGCTACTTCTTCCATAGGGAGGGTCTGTAGCAATTGCATCAACCGATTGAGAACGAAAAGGAAGAGTTCTTGTATCAGCATGAATTCCGAAGAAGAGTGTTTTGAAGTGATTTAGATTGCTCCGGCAACCCCAAAGGATTCTATGGTCGTTGTCGACTCCTATGGGAATAGACCCAATTGATGCTGCTTCAAGAAGGAGACCTCCAGTGCCACAAAAAGGGTCAAGAAACAAGTCACCGGATGCGCTATGACTTAGATTCACCATTGCTCGTGCAATCTTGGGATGAATAGTATCAGGATTGAAGAAAGGTCGACGAGGACTACGGCGATAGCTGAACTCTCTGCGATTCCGTGAGGCTATATAGACGCCAAAATAGAATCGTTTTGTTGTAATTAGCCCAAGGAATAATGTGTCAGGAACCTCAAGGTTAACATGTACCTTTCCCTTCATCGCACGCCATATCTGTGACCCTATTTTTCTTTGAAGTTCCTCTACATCTAGCCTTCTATGTTCACGTTGGACTCGGGTAAGCTTTACACCAAAACCTGTACCTTTAATCAACCAGTGATGATAGTCAACATCATTCATAGCGTAGAGAATATCCAATTCCGTCATTGGGCATTGGAAGATTAGCTGCAATGAGTAATTGACGAAACCAGAGCGGCGCGTAGCTAATAACGCGCCCTGAGGGTCTACTTCAACTAGAATAACGCGCCCTTGTTTTTCCCCCAAATTATAGGCATATCTCTCGGCCTCTAACGAGGCTCGAAGTTCAGCCACAGGTAATGTTGGGTGCCTACCAGACAACACAAATGCACAACAACTGGAATGAGCAGAACCCAATTTGGTCTCCTTCGCTGCCTCTTCTCGACAGAGCCTTTTGAGGTTTGGCATGCTACGATGCATAAATAAGTGATTGGTTAAGAAAGATGCCGAGGCGGCGGAACATGAAGATTGTCACAAGGAAACTAAAAAAAGGCCTTATAGTGGTCGTGCCCGAGTCTTTGGACGACCTGTGGCACTTATACAACATAATTCTGCCAGGGGATCAGATAGCGGCACGCACAGTCCGCCGTGTTCGTCGTGATTCTGAGGGTTCTCGACCGGATAGGGGAGAAAGGCGACGAATGTTCATTCGTCTGGAGGTAGAGGAGGTCTCACTTCACAAATATTCAAATAGATTACGCGTCAAAGGACGAATTATTGAGGGTCCAGAGGAGTTTGTATCGCTCGGAACATATCATACAATTAATGTGGAACCTGGGCTTAAGATTGAAATTATCAAAACCCATTGGCCACAATCAATCTTGAATAGATTGAAGGAAGCTGCAAAACAAAAAGGAAAACGCGTGGTTGTTATTGCAGTAGAAGAGGGATGTGCTACGATAGGGATAGTAGACGACATGGGGGTCGACATTCACCTTACGCTACAAGGTAATACAATGGGGAAGTATGGTAAATATCACAATTCTCCAGAGATAATGGGTCAGCTATTCGCGGATGTAGCTCTTCAGTTAAGAGAGTTAATAAATCAAATTCCAGACATCATTAAAATCATTGTTGTGGGACCCGGCTTCACAAAAGATAAGCTTGGAGAGTTCCTCCAAGAAAAAATACCTGAGATTAAAGGTCGGCTTCTACTTGACCATGTAAGCAATGGAACATCAGCTGGGGTCTATGAAGCATTACAGCGTGGTATCATTGAACGAGTCGCTAGCGAAATACGCTTGTCAAGGGAAATCAAACTTATGGACGAGTTATTGCGGCATCTAGGGAAGGAAACAGGAAAAGCAGCTTATGGATGGGATGAAATTGCTCGCGCGGTTCAATTCGGTGCTATAGAAACTTTACTCGTTTTAGATAAAACCTTGCGAGAAGCATTGCCGGAGAAACGTAAAATACTAGAGAATTTGATGCATCAAGTGGAAAAACAAGCCGGATCTATAGAAATCTTCAGTGCTGACCACCAAGCAGGAAAGCAGTTAGCTGGATTTGGTGGGTTGGCAGGGATTCTTCGCTTCCCGCTTCCAGATAGCTAAAGAGGCGTATAGGTCACTTGGAGCCGTTTATCAGTTGGGTGTTCTTCGGCTATTCCAACGCGAAACCCTTGTAGTTTAAGCTTCCTTGCTAAACGCTTAATCATCAAAACTGATGTCTCGAGTTGGCTCCGCTCATGGTTGAGCCAAAGCTGGTCTTCTGGTATTTTGTATTCGCTGCGGAGGAGGTCGAACGCATCTTTTAGAGTCAATGTGGGGGGTGGAATAATAATCCCTTTCATCAGTAATCCTTCAATAGTAATTCGTTCAAAAGGCTTAGCCACATGTTTCGCTCTTCGACGAAAACGATTTCGAAGCTGGATGCCATCCTTTAGTTTGATGGGACAAAAGTGGACATTAAGTGAGGTATTCTCCTCTGCCCACTCTAAAAGCGCTATCGCTGTTTCTTCGCTACCTTTCACTGCTGCCACGGAATCTGGTTCTAGCTGAAATCCTCGCCTCCTTAATTCCTCAGCGTTAAATGGAGTGAATTCTAATTCGTTGATATTTACAAAATCCAAGTTTAATTCATCTAATTCACACAACAAATTCTTCATTTGTTCTAGTCTACTCGGAATTGCTGGGATTTCGTAACCGAGTGTTGCCCTCCCCCGCATAATGAGCTGCATTTCGTGTAAGTCTTCACTTGCTGTGAACCTGTGGAGGCGCAGCTCGTCCAGGCCAGCAATTATCAGTTGATCGACTACATCTACGGAAATCGGGTCAATTGCTGTGTAAAGATGTATATGAAACTCTTCGCCGAACTCGTGTTTGAAGGCCCGAATATAACTCACAGTTTGCTGCAGATTTAACAAGGGCTCGCCTCCAGTTACACCCATTCCCTCTGCATCTATCATCCGTGCTTCAGCAATAGCTTGTTCCTGAACCTCAATTTCTACTTCATTCGCAAAGATAACATCTTTATCACGCCGTTCAGCTGAGAGCGGGCAATAGAAACACCCTTTAGAACACAGGCCAGTTATGAGAAGAACAAGTTTGCTACCACGTATGCATTGACGGCATCCTTTTGGCAAACGACCCACATATAGTGAACCACCCCGGGAAACGTGTATCTCTCGAACCACGAACCTATCACCCTTTTTGTACTCTGCGGCGGACAACAGGATCTCGGTCACTAATACGCTTCAATAAGGCTTCGAATGTGTCATCTGGTGCAAGCTGGCGTTTAAGGTACACCCCAGTACGCCCAGTTTCATCTCGCCGCATCAGAACTTTCATCCGCTCTTGGACAATTTTTAGACTCACCCCAACCTTCCTCGCGGTCGTAATTTCGTTCCCAACCACTGGTGATTCTATGTGCCCTTCTTTTATGGGCTCGATAAGAACGAGGCGTTTGTCAACTCCAGCTACCCGTTTACCTTCGAGGAGGGCTTTGTATGTCAGACTTCCGCCGAACCTGTAAAATTCGAGTTCGATTGGAGCAGGGTTCGTGAGGGGAAGAGTGACTACTGAATTACCTTCAAGATAGATGTGTGCTTTTATTGTGTGAAAGGGGGTAGCATGAACTAACTCGCGGTTTGTGATGGAAAAGCCACCTTGTTCAATAGCTAGCTCTACTACAAATGAAGAAACCACTTTAGGTATGTAAATGTCGACATCACTATGAGCTGAAACATCTCCACGGCAAACACTTCCGTGGATTATTGGTTTCAGCCCTCTCTCTTCTAGTATTGCCATAATCTCGGCGGCTCGCTCTCGAAGAATAGAGAGGTGTCTCCATTGCTCTTCTTTGTAGAATTGTACTTTACTGCCAGTATCTCGCCGAGCTGGTTTTTCTCGCGGCATTAGAACCTCAGTCCCTGCTTTATCTAGCTCACACTATCTGATATCCAATCAAGATACGCTGCATTACCCTCCACAATGTCTATGCTCATGATTTCAGGTACATCATAACTGTGCATCGCTAATACAGCATCACGTACAGCTTCATATCTCTCATGCGTTGTCTTGACAGTCAATAGATACTCACTGTCCTCTGTAATTTTTCCTTCCCATCGATATAGTGACTGCTGCGTTAGGATTCCTACGCAGGCGGCTAGTCGCTGCTCTACTAGTTGGCGTGCAATCGCCCTAGCTTCTGACTGATTTCCTACTGCAGCAAGCACAAGGATATACTTCTTTATCAATAGCAACGGCTCCATCATCAAGCGTTCCTCGCCCTTATTTTACACTTTTCCCAAAAGGGCATGACATTTATATCAAAGCAGTAATTTGTTTTGAAAAACGTGGAGTCTCCATAGATGTTACAACTAGACGCTCTCCTTCCTCTGCTTATTCCTCTTCTCCCTTGGCTAATTATTCTCTTGGCATGGATGATTCTCTTTATAGTTGATGCTGTATTTCACTTAGAAAAGCACGGTGTTGATGTTGGTCCATTTATGGCGATGGCACGGACTCAACGGTTCAACAATCTTCTCAACAGAATCGGTCGATGGCATCCCCGCGCGTGGCGGTATCTATGGTCTGGCTTTGTAGGGGTGTGCTTTGCCTTTTCGATAATCGGGTTCTACTTACTAATACTTAATCTGATATCGTTTTTCGCTGATTTCGGTTTACTCCCTCAGGCTGCGTCACCAGGCTCTCCAGGGCCAATTGTGCCCCTTGTTCCAGGAGTCACTATGTCTTTCTCCTTCTTTCTAGCGCTTCTTCTTCCTCTAATCGTTTCTATTATATTTCATGAAATGGGGCATGGAATCGCCGCACGTTCCGATGACATCCCGGTAAAAAGCTCGGGCCTTTTTGCTCTCTTCATTCTATTCGGTGCATTTGTTGAACCTGATGAAGAATACGTCAAAGTGAAGACTACGCGTCGTGAAAGAGCTCGATTTTTCGCTGCAGGCTCTGCAGCTAATCTTACTCTAGGTCTAGTTGCTGTTGTTCTCATGCTGACCCTCGTTTCTAGAGTTCCACAAGGTGTCTTGATTACTAGCGTCTCTACTGGAAGCTCAGCCGATGGGGTTCTTTCGCCTTGGACCGTGATTACAGGAATGAACGAAACATCCATCGCAACGGCTGATGATTTAAGCGCCTTCTTAGACAACACAAATCCGGGGGACTTGATTATATTCACCATTAATGGCGCTCCTGTCGAATTGGTTGTAGGAGCTCACCCAGACAATTCTTCTCAAGCGTACATAGGAATCTACCTGACGACATATGTGCCTCTCGTACCACCACTAAATCTATTGGGGCCGGCTTTTAGCCTAGAATTTCAGCGAGGTCTACTGTGGTTTTACGTAATATCGCTAAGCCTTGGGATTATGAATCTACTACCAATTCCACCTTTGGATGGTGACAGACTCTTCAAAGAACTTATTGATGCAACAATCTCGCTAGAACGGCGTAGTGGACAAGTTTTACTCTACGGTCTCCGCTTCTTTGCTCTTGGACTCCTCATTCTGAATATAATATTCACATTCTTACGTCCTGATCTATTATTCCTCTTTTTCGGCTAGATAATAGCTGAAAAATAGAGCAAACGGAAAAGAGTAGTAGACAGTGAACCCCGACGTTCGACTTCCTTCACCGCTGTCGTGCTCACAGCCAGGTCTCCGACCCGGTATCTCGGAAGCACCAACAGTGCGGGCTTACGCTGCTCCCTCCCGGGCCTCGCTGGGTTCACCCGCCAGAGGTGATTCAGCCCTTCCTACGAAAAGCCTACCACCACCAGCGATCCTCCGAGGCGGATCTTCATTGCCACATACCGCGAGTCGTACACCGGGTTGGGAAGCCTAGCGTCGGAATTCAGCCCGCCATATAGAGCATTTGCGATAGAGGGGAGCCTTGGCCAGCCCGTAGTCATGCTGCGGGGCTTCTAGCCCCCCGCCTAGGCTCACTGTCCAATTGCCTCACACTATTCCAACATATTTAACCATTTCTGGGGTTATATTTCATCTTGTTGAGAATGAAAAGAAAGAGTGGTTTTCAGGTGTTAAAAAGAAGTGGAAAAGTGTGTGGCGCCGGGGGCGGGATTCGAACCCGCGAGACCAATGGTCACAGACTTAGCAGGCCTGCTCCCTACCGGGCTAGGATACCCCGGCATATTTTGAGTGCTGGTAAAAGCTGCTCACTTTTAAAAGTTTATTCCGGTTACTCTGTTTGGATAGTAGAATATTACATCCTTGATGCTTAGATTCAATCAATAGTGCTAGACTCACTACATCATAAATCGTCTCTAAACATTGAAACAGTGGTGGGCCGAGGGGGATTTGAACCCCCGACCATCACGGTGTAAGCGTGATATCATAGCCATCCAGTCCATGGGTATTTCCCAATTGGAAAGCTAGACCATCGGCCCAACTCGTGAATTGGCCACTTGCTCAAAGTCTAATTTACTCTGATTCAATATCAGCTTTTAGAAGTTCGATTTGTTTTTTGAGTATTCTTATGATTTCCGAGTTGTCGTGGTGGTCGAGGTGTCCGGCGCAGATTGGACATTTAAAGGTGTTGCTCATGGCTTCCTCAAAGGTATGGCGGGGACAACCATTATTCTGGCAGTAATAGAATGTGTTTTCAGTCTCATATGCTAATCGCTGCTGTAGTCTTTCTAATACCTTCTCCTTTCTTTCACGAAGTAACCCATGAATTCGAGTGGGTTCTAAAATCCAGTAGTAAACAAACCATCCGGTTTTTTTATCTCGTGTGCGACGGTATGACGCAAGGTGAAGGTCGTAGAGTTTGTAGAGGATTTTTCGGACTGAATTTAGGCGCATACCTGTCTCCGTGGCAATAACTTCATCGGTGGTCTCTTCATCTTCTTTAAGGTGTACCAGTACCGCTATCGCGTCTTCACCTGCGAATTCAATGACAACCGTCTTGATTAGTTCTTCACGTGCTGACATGTTTACAATCCTATTTGGTGCTTCATTGAATATAGGAGTTTTTATTGAGCAACCTTGCCACAGCTACTATGTGTTGCGTTCTCGGGCTCGCTTTCCGTGAGGCGTTGGCTCGATAGTCAATTCCGCATCATGTGGAGTTATTCGAAGAGAACTGCCTTGATAGAGACGGTCAAGGAAAATTGCTAGCGCTGCCACTTCACTGTGGGGTTGATGCCCAATTGCTACATTATAGTCCGCGAGCGTGAACAATTCGCTAGGCACCTTTGGTCCACCTACTACTACAAGTTTGTCGCGTGATGACGATCTGATTTTCGGAATAATGTCATCTACATGAAGTCCATACATCGTCAAATGAACGACTTCGCCATCTTTATTTTTCCATCCCTGAATGCACTTCCGCCATGACTCTTTGTACTGAACGCTGAATGCCCTATAGCCCCACTGGCTACAAACCTGTTGTAAAGATTTGGTGATATTCGGGTCACGAAGTCCCGTAATCCAAAAACCCTGTGCACCGAAAGCCCGGGCAGTTAATCCTAAATGTGTTGTGAGACGTTTATCCCTTTCAGGTCTATGGTCAATCCTGAGGACGATAATGCACCATCTTGAAACTTTCATTTCAACTCTGCTCGTATTTCAGTTTGCCCGGAAAGGTTTTCTGCTGAGGTCCTGCTCTTATCAGGACTTTGGCTTCTTTCGCCTTATTTCAACAACATCCCCGAGTGTCGTCTTGGGAGATTCAGATCCAGTTGACAAGTCAAGAGGTTCAGCGACTTCAAGAAGAGTCAGTTTGAAAAGCCGCTCTAGCTTACGGGCTAGTTTGATAGTGCATACTGACATTTTTCCACTTTCAAGCTTACCGATTACTGAGGACCGTTCATTAATACGTTGGGCAACGTCCTGTTGAGACATTCCCCGTTCTACGCGTGCGGCTCTAATTAGTTGAGAGAAATTCTCTACTGGCACTAACTCACGTTTAGGAGGTCTCGGGCGAGTATATCTGTGAGAAGATGGAGGTGAATGGCTTCGTCTTTGAGTGGAAGAAGTTGTTGAAGGGAGTGAAGTAGAGCCTGAAGGCTTCGTTTTTCTAATTGGCTGACCTAAAGATGCACATCGACTACACACTTGAAGTTTTGCACCTTCAAGTAAGACTTCTTGGGTTGAATGGGTTTCCCGTCCACAAACTTCACAGTACAAACTCACTATCTCCCATAAGATATCTTCACTAGTTTTTCTTTTCTTCTTACTAACTCGCCAATATAAAGAAATCTCGTAATAACTTACGATGGCTGACTAGGTATTACCGCCATAACACAAAAACTTTTAGCGTCCTTTGGTTAGGAGGGTCATGCAATGCCTGATTCCACCGAATCGGCCCGTAGAAAAACGGTCTCAGCAGAAGATTACATGACTCTTGCCGAGCGGTCTATTCTATTGGAGCAGCGAGTGCGAGACCTTGAACTAGAAAAGGAACACCTTGCTGCTGAACGTATACGGCTCGGTAATGAAGTACGTGTATTACAAGCGGAATTGAATAAACTCCGGCAGCCCCCTCTTGTAGCAGCAACAGTGATTGATACTCTTGATGATGGTCGTGTCATCGTTAAAAGCAGTACAGGCCCGCAATTCGTAGTACATTTCCCTGAATCAGTGGTAGGCGGAAATCTAGAGGCAGGGTCGAGGGTTGCGCTGAATCAGCGCACGCTTGCAGTTGTTGATGTTCTCCCAACGCCAATCGATCCGTTTGTACGTGCTATGACTGTGGAGGAGGCGCCAAGCGCTACTTATGATGATATTGGCGGTCTCGAAGCTCAAATCGCTGAGATACGTGAAACCGTTGAACTCCCATTGCTTCATCCTGAACTCTTCGAAAAAGTTGGCATTGAGCCCCCCAAAGGTGTACTTCTCTGCGGCTCGCCTGGAACAGGAAAAACGCTATTGGCACGAGCAGTAGCTCATGAAACAAAAGCAACTTTCATCCGCGTAATAGGATCTGAGCTGGTCCAGAAATTTATTGGTGAAGGCGCTCGACTTGTACGTGAAATATTCTATATGGCGCGGAAACGTTCACCAAGTATTATCTTCATAGACGAATTAGACGCTGTTGCTAGTCGTCGGTTAGACATTGCAACTAGTGGTGATCGCGAGGTCCAGCGAACCCTGATGCAACTCCTAAGTATGCTAGATGGTTTTGATCCTAGGGGTGATGTACGCATTATTGCTGCGACAAACCGTCCAGATATCCTTGATCCAGCTCTGACCCGGCCTGGACGGTTTGATCGTATAATCGAGTTTCCTTTACCCGACAAACCAGCAAGGGAACAGATTTTATTAATTCATATGCGGAAAATGAACATCTCCTCAAATGTAGATGTCTCCCAATTGGCAGTAAGGACCCCTGGAGCCTCTGGTGCTGATTTAAAGGCAATTTGTACAGAAGCTGGGATGTTTGCAATTCGTGAGCTACGAGATATTGTAACCCAACAGGATTTTGTACAAGCAATAGGTAAGGTGCTAGGTGAAACCATCGATAAAGGGGACAACGCTGACATTTACGGTTAATCCTCTCCTAAAAATAAGGGGTGTAGCAAATTACCAGTTCGGAGGGGATATTGGAGAATCCTTATTCCCCGATGAATGTAAAATTCAGTTTTCTCGACGTACAGGTC
>JABXGV010000182.1 GCA_016550485.1 archaeon | reverse complement strand
GTTACTCGCAATCCATCCAAAAAACGCCAACGAGGCAAGGGCAAAGATACACCCACCCAAACCCAATGAAAAGGGTGTAATCACGTAAAGGAAATACCAGTTAGCATGGGGGAAGTATGGCTGAGTCAACCACATAACAGGTGTTACTATTCCCATAAGGTGTAAGATACCGATGCTCACATTGACTAACCCCCCCAATACACTCAAGACAACACCGGTAACTAATAACATGCGGGCTTCCTGCAACCTCAACAAAAAACTAGCCTCCAATCAAGAGGGTGTAGTGTGGCAACCCTAAAAACTTGATTGTTCAGATTTTCATCGGAAAATACGAAAAAATAGAGAGTAGAACCCGATGCACAAAGCTTTCAAGTCCCTCTGCGGGAGGTCCGGTTGACTTCGAATTAACACTAGTTGCAGTCTAGATTTCCCCCTAATGGTTCCCTGCTAACCCACCTATTTATTAATCGGGGAGAGGCAATAGTACTTACAACTTTCCTAGAACCTAGTGAAGGTTGGAGGGTATCATCTTGGTGAAGAATAGAAGACCTCATCTAAGGTTCGTCCTGGTATTCGGTGTTTTACTCTTCTTGTTTATACTAGCAACAGGACCACCACCCTGCACTGCTGCCACTATCTGGTCCGATGATTTCAATGATGGTGACCATGCTGGCTGGACCATAGAAAGCGGTGACTACGGGGTTTCTAGTAACACCCTCATACCCACTGCTACAGACAGCACAATCCGCCACAGTAGTACGGTTACCACCGGAACTTGGAGCTTTGACTTCCTTTGGCTAGGGACATCAGCGTGGGTAGCATTCATTGCAAGTTCAACTTTTGGCACCAACAATAGCTACCATATCGAGTTTGAGAGAAACACAGGAACCAACGTATCAACGGTGAGAATCCATGCATATGTTGATACAGATCACACAGCCATAATAACAGCTCAAAATGAAGCCATAGATCCCCTTTATGGTTCGTGGGTTTCGGTCGCTATTACGCGTGATGCCAGTGGAGAATTCCTGGCTTATATCAATGGTATTCCCGTCTGGAGACCACCTCCTAACGTAATACACACGACACACACCACCTCGAGCTTCTTCGTTATACATTGTTTGGAAACAACATTTGCCTTCGACAACATCGTGGTTAGTGACTCCGTCGACATCACACTCCCACCACTTCCTATCCCTGGATTCCCAGCTGCCGCCATCGCCCTTGGCATGATTACATCCCTTGGACTCGGGATAGTGACGCGCCGCTACCGAAAACACTCCTAATGAAAAATCCACAACCTAGACCACATCAGCTCCACAGAGCTACAGAACCTCGCTACTACCTCAGGAGGCGGCAAAGCGCCTCCTCCTGATTTTTTAGTAGGTCAATTCATTCTTGTTGGGTAATGATAGAGAGTACCTTCAAATGAGTTAGAATACTCGCAGTTATAATAGCTTGGTGACTCTGATTCAAAAAGGGAAATAAGAAAAAAAGGAGAGTGGGGCCCGAAGCCCGTACCCGAGCCTTCGAGCCCCGCTGCGGGAAACCCCGCTGCCTGATGGACCAGGATTATCGTGACGCTGCCAATCGGAAGGCAAGATCCCGATACACCGTGGCAGTCCGGTTCCCCTGAGGATTACGTTTATCTTTCTTCATGGTTGTTAACTCCATTCTAACCTCTAGCCTTGGCGTTATATAAGGCGGACTCACCTCACAGGCACACAGAAAGCGGTCACAAGATGTGACTAGGTTAGAGCCCTCTGAAAACGGAAAAGACGCTTGAATCACCGTTGTTTATAGGAATGGAAAAGCTGTTAAGACAGAAGCGAACAAATACACCAACTCAGCAGGAGTTGAAGTCCAAATGCCAGTGGTTGTCTATGTTCTAATCCGAGTTGAAGCAGGCAAGGTCTGGGATGTCGCGCAGGCTATTGGAAAACTTAAGGGAGTCACCCAGTCGAATGTGGTCACCGGCCCATATGATGTCATCTGTTATGCCCAGCTCAAATCGACAGAGGATCTGAGGACGCTCATGACCGGAATTCACGCGGTGGATGGCGTCACACGAACCGAAACCTGTATTGCCATCTAGCCTCGTCAAGATTGGCATGGGTGTTCCATTAGTAGTAGGTGGAATTTACTAGGTCATAGGCGCATAGCTGTTTTTGATGTAGTCTGAGATTATCGTTCCTACGTATCCGATTTTAATTTCCGGCTGCGCCGCCGCACCAGGGCGAACCCGATAGTAAGCGTCAGACCGACTGCAACTGCTTCGAGGGGGAAGCCAGGAATTCCTGGGGGGGGTGGGTATGGTGGGATGATAACGATGCTGATGACTTCTTCTGTACTCCACAGGCTATATTCACCGTTGTCATCTCTCGCCCGTACACGGAAATAGCGGGTTCCAGCGACGGTGACAGTAACGTTCTGCCAGGTCCTCGTAACGACCCAGCTATTCTTGATGATGCCAAAGTCGATTGCATCACTCATCTGAAGCTGATATGACACGACGCCAGTATCATCGGTGCTAGGGCTCCATGACACATTGAACTTGCCATCTTTATCGGGGTCAGTCAGTGGGTCAAGGATGGGTGCCTTTGGCAGCGTATTGTAGGTGAGATTCACGTAGGTGAGCACGGCTGTTCGGTCACCTAGACTATTGTCGATCTGGACACGCCATCGAAGATCCGTCCCCTTATACACGAATGAGAGCAGCGTTCCCGGTGTCGCAGTCTTCCAGTGACTTCCACCATCGGCTGAAAGAAACCATGTCAACGATGTGTTGTAAGGTTCAGTTCCTACATAATTGAGTGTTGCATTTCCAATGAAGTAGCCTGAATCGTCCAAGTC
>JABXGV010000181.1 GCA_016550485.1 archaeon | reverse complement strand
GGCGTCCATTTTCTGTTCGAGAGTTTCGATTGGTCCGAATCTTTCTTTCCACTCTGTGTACTGTGCACTGCTTACTCCGTGTTCCTTGAGTATATCGAAGAATTTCTCTCGTTCTTCCGGTTTCGTTGGTATACCGAGTTGTTCAATGACCTTGCTGATATTCTCTGATTGTACCTTTACTGGGATTTGTATCCATCCCATCCTTGCTGTTATATTTTCCTTACCCCGAGGTTTTCGTAGTAATTCTACCCACTGCCATCCTTTTTCTGGTGCCTTCTTTGGTATTAGCACAGCGAGCTCCAAGACTTTATTGAAGCCCCTTTTGAGAAAACTCCGTTCTAGTATGTAACGGGGAATGCGTATGCCCTCTGTATCATACTTGTTAAGGAGAGGTAATCTGAGTCCTAGCCTAGATAGTGGATAGATTACTAGAGTCCTTTTAGCGAATTCGAGTTCTCTTGGGTATGAAGAAAGACGAAAGATTTGTCTGCCGCCATAGTATCGGCTAAGTTTCTCTTTAACATCTTCGATAGTTCTGATGCCACTACGCCCTAGGCGTCTATGACGTTTTACTATTTTCTCTAAATGAGTATTGCAAAACAGTTCGATTTTTTCGAATGCTTTCAGATTCTTCCGAGTATATGTGAAGTAGGTTACTCGTTTATCAGTGACCTCGGTTCTTCCGTATTCGCGGGCTTTGGTGTGTCCGATACAGTCTCCGAGGAGGAGTCGCCCTTTTATCACTCGGTGAAGGGCTTCGAAGTTAGGTTCGGCTAGAGTCAATGGAAGTGCGCGTAGTACGAGTTGGTAGCTTTCCCAGCTGTCGATGGTGAATTTGCCCTTTGTTGCCTTTATCTTGTCTAGTAGTTGGTTGGTTGCCTCGTCGTCTACAAGCGTCCGTGTCGCTTCTACAACTTTTGTGAGAGGTGTCCCCTTTGTTGGGATGAGCTTTGTTCGTAGTTCCTTGTCTTCTGTGGCGCGGAGTATTTCATACTTTGAGTCAGTGAATCTGAAATGTTTGGATGCTATTTCCTCTATACGTTCGAATGCTGTGTCGGTCATTCCCAGTTCGTGGAGGGCGTCCCAGTTTTTTGAAAGGCGTGATAGGAACTCGATGTCTGACTCATCGCTTACTATCTCTCTGACACTAGCAGGTAGGGTTGATGTTCGATCCTCTGCTGCTGATGGCTTAAACTTGACTGTCTCGACTCCGTCGGGTTTTTCCTCTGATGCCTCCTTCATGGATGCTTCTCGGGTTGCACGCTGTTCAAGTTTTGTCAGGAATTCTGGGCGTTCCACACCGTCCATCCATTTCTGAACCAACTCAGCAGGAATACCTGTTGAACCAGCGATGAACTCGACAGGGCCCCCCTCCGGGAAATTCCTCCGCATACTGAAGAATTCCCTTACCTGATAATCCAGTTCAGTGAAATCTGGCGACTCAGCTTCATCGGGGAAGGCGTGAAGAGCTTGTTGATACTCCTCCACACTATCAATAGATCTCCTCACTCTAGAATCAGCCGCGCCATGAATAGAATGTTGTTCACGCTCTTGTTGAGGTAAGGTGAATATTTGTTCGCGGGGTTCAGGTTTAGGTCGCTGAGAGTCCACTGGGTCTTCGGGGGTTTCTCTGGTGTCCGGGTCGGTGGAATCCTGAGACATGACGCGACGCTCCGGGAGAGGGCGTTCTTGAGGCGGGACGGATGGAGCCTGTTGTTCTACGAGTCTTTCTGTAGGTGGGGTTATATTCTCCTCGGCTTGGCGGCTGGCCTCCGCTAATATCGCTTCAATGCGGGCCTGGCTCTCCTGTGCCTCCTTGGGGGATGAGGAGTTTTCCCTGAGTTCCCGTCGAGCATCATCGAAGTACTTGCGATACCTATCATATGCTTTGAGTGAGGCTTCTGCCTTTTCACGTCTTTCTTGTTTCTCCTCCTCACCGTCGTCGTATTCTCGTATCTCCCTGAATCCACCCGGCATGGCTTGCAACCTCTACAGAGTTAGCACAATTCTGATGTGAATGGGGCATTCGGTGGGTTTAGCGTGGTTAATCGTGAAGGCTGACCGTTTTGATGCTAATATTTGACAAGTGCCAGAACGCGGACCAGGCGGGGATTTAGTTGTTTTAAATGGATTTCGGTGATTGATTCGAATGAACTGCTTCAAGTCAGAACCTATCTGACGCGTTTGCTGTAATTAGGACACTGCACAAAATCAGAATCCACGTTGCAGCTAACAATTATGCAGGAAATTTTTGTAATCTACAAGGCTTTTTGCAGGATTCCGTCTTACAAAATCAAAGAAAAAACCGGGTTCGTCATTTGTTAGGATGTTGTGGAACGCCGACAAAGTTTTCGGTTCAGTTTCTGGAGATCCTCTTTACTACCTGCACCACTTCTGCGGGGATTCCTGTCTCCTCTCTACTCAACTATTGAGCACCTACTGGAAGTAGGTTTACGTTGTAAGTTCCTTCAGCTTCTTGGCTAGGTCATCGATTAGCCGTTTTGCCTCGCCTGGTTCGATGACGGCAGCTGATGCCGAAGGAACGTCGATACCTAGGGCGCCACCCAGCTTTTCTTTACTCGCTACGAAGATGTAGGGGATATTCTTCTCGTCGCAGAGAGGTGGAAGGTGAAAGACAATTTCAGGAGGATCAACATCCTCTGCGATAACAACTAGTTTTGCACTGCGACGTTCTATTGCCTTAGTTGTCTCATTTGTGCCTTTCCTAACCTTACCAGTATCACGGGCTATTTCGATTATTTCTAGGGCTTTATCTTGAAGCTCTTTGGGGGCTGTAAATTTCACATGTGGTTTTGACAACAAGAACACCTCGTTAAGGGTTCATCGGGTCTTGTCGATGCTAGCCAACGACTAAGTGTCTACTGCCGTGGCGTCAGAGTAGCCCGTAAGATTCCTTTTAACCTTTTTCCTAACCGCCACTCAATCTGGTCTCCGTGTTGCCAGCCAATGAAGTTCTTCACCCCAACCTCGGAGTTCAAGCCAGTTCCGTGTATTCCCACCTATCACTATGGGTACCTGATTAAGTTCTCTGAGATTGGATGCCCCTACTAGAAACATCGCGGCCTTCAGTCCATAAATAAGTGTTTTGAGATATTCACTTACTTCATTTGAGCTCGTGGCAGCTGGACCTAGTACCGGTAAAGCTACGCCTACTAGGGTAGCACCTAGCGCAATTGCCTTGGCACACTCGATTCCAGTTCGTATACCACCAGAAGAGATTATTGGAATCTTCACAGCGCGCCCTGCTACAAATGTGCTAACTGCAGTAGGTATTCCCCAGTCAGTAAACCAACGTCCTAAGATAGCTTTCCGGGTGTCTTCACCTTTGGCGCGTTCCACCTCAACAGCAGGCCAGCTAGTGCCGCCTAACCCAGCGACATCTAGCGCTCTTACTCCTGCCCTAGCTAGACTCACAGCAACCTCCCTGGAGAGTCCTGCGCCTGTCTCTTTCGCGATTACGGGAACTGATAACTTCTGAGTGAGAGTGCGAAGAGCTGGGAGTACCCCAGCAAAAGTGGCTTCACCTTCTGGTTGAACTGCTTCCTGAGCTGCATTGAAGTGGATAGCTAGAGCATTTGCATCAATCATGTCAATGGCTGTTTGTGCTTCCTTGACACCATATCCTAGTGAGAGTTGAGGGGCACCGATGTTGCCGACAAGAAATGCTTTAGGAGCATATTCTCGTGTAATTGCAAAGGACTCAGCGAGAAGGGGATCTTCGATTGCCGCTCGTTGACTGCCTACACCCATTGCTAAACCTAACTCATCGACTGCTTGAGCAATATTCTGGTTGATTGGAGTCGCTTCGCTATGACCGCCAGTCATTGCTGTTACTATTATTGGTGCTTCTAGTTTGTGCCCGAGGAAACTACAGCTCAAGTCTACATCGGTGAAATTTATTTCTGGGACCGCGTTGTGTACTAGTCGGATATCATCAAACCCTGTAGTACATGCTGATTGTACCTCTCGTTCGAGGCATATTCGTATGTGATCTAATTTGCGCTCCTCAGTTGTTGTTTCCTTTCTTGTTTTACTGGTTTTACCAGAAGATGTTACCATCCGGAATGTCCCCAATATTCTATGTAAGTAATATCCGCCAAGCGTATTTTTGTGTTAACGTTTTACTGGGCTATCTGATTTCAACAAGCCCATTAGTGGCATCAACGTAGAGGTGGTCGCCTGTCTTAATCTTCTCTATAGGAATTTTGTCAACCGCAGGAATATCGCTGATGATACAGCCGACTGCGGTGATAGTTTCGCACTCCTTATTGACAATAGCTATTGGAGCTTTGCCCGTTTTTGCCAGTTGATAGATTACATATGAGCCGACTGTTGAGCCTTTCCCTCTTGGAAAAACAAGGATTTTTCCTGAGATTGACTTGCCCTCTAACTCGTGTCCTTTTTCAACGACAACAGCTGAATCAGGATCAACGCCACCATAAAACGAGATACCTTGACTGGTTACCAGTGCTTCTCCTTCAGCATTACCTTTCGCTATTTTACGACCGTGTAACTTTGCCATTATGATAGGGCCTCCTCAATACACTCTTCTAAAGATCGATGTTTGGTTTTGAATTTATGCCGTCCTTGGGCGTAGTAGCAGCCTTTCGCCGAGTCGGTGGCTAGCCCTTTGAACCGACCCTTTATTGGTGCTACCACACAACACGTATCACAAGCGAATTTAATTCCAGCAGCCTCTATAATCGCAGTATAACCTACACGATCAGCAATTCGCTTTGTAGGTCGCGCAGTGGTCACCCAAGTTTCTTTGGTAACCTGTTTCCCCTCTACAAGCTCGGCAATGCGCCGAATTTCTCGTATAGATGCATGAGGGCAGCCTATACTCACAAAATCGATGGCAGCTTCTTCATCATTTAACTCCTTCTCTGCGTCTGCCATATCTTTCTCAGTAACCAATAGAAGGTCTTGAGGAACCTTCGTCTTATTGGGCGTTATCCCCCTCATATGAAATAAAGCAGTACCTCCATAAGTTGCAACAGATGCACAAAAGGCCTTGAGTTCATCAGTATTTGCTTGAGAAATCCCCTTAATGTACGGAATTGTCCACTCTGCATTCCCATCTAGGATATCCCCAATCACTTTACCCAATGTACCAAATCGAGCAGTTCCTCGAACCTTAGCCTTTACTTTGATAGTGATGTGGGCTTGGCGATTTTCGTCTAGATGGTAGCCGTATTCTGGTGTGACTCCAGTCAAGGCAGCGGCTAAAGCACTTGGGCCACCTTCGCGATTGGTTTGGGCGCCAATAACAGAGTTGGCAAAGCATACAGCACTACTTTCTGCCCAAGCGATGTGTTCACCGAAATGGGGGAGATTACCAATCAAATAGGGTGTACAGGTACAGGTTGTGATAATTCCCATCTTGGCAAAAGCATCGACGACACGCTTCTGGTTCTTAGCGAATTCGGGGTCAATGCCGAGCGCTCTCCAGTTATCAAGGTCCATCCCTGCAGGGTTTAGAGTTGTTAGGACTCGAACCTTACCATCCCTTGCCATTTCCGCAAGCCATTCTAAACCGGGTTCCCGAAGATTTGCGTAACTGACTCCGGCGATTTGGACGGAAGTGACAGGAATCATTCGTGTGGCATCGTAGATTTCGCCAAGGGTCACTAGTATCTCCATACTCTTTTGGGTTGCTTTTCCATGCTTTCCTGCTAGCATTTCTTTCTCAATAGCCATCAGTTTCATATACGGTTTACTCCAAATAGTCTTTCAAATCAACTTCAGGAAATGGCGCAAGGTCATAACCTGTTCCTTTCAGTGGCTTGGTAAGGTCAAAACCCATCTTTGTGGTTAGATGTGTTCCCGGTTCTCCGCTTGGGTCTAGACTACTACCTCTTTCCTTTGGCTTCACGACTAGGTCTTGATCACCTTGGAAGCGTGTAGCCATCGCCCACTCGACTTGTAGCGGATCATAGATATCAACATCCTTGTCGACTACAAACACATGCTTGCAGCTTCGATGACCCGCGAAGGCAGCGTCGATGGCGAGTTTACCATCGCCTTCTTTCTGCTTATCGATTTGTACGATAGCATGAAGCCAACTGCACCCACCTGGATTTATGTTGACATCCAAGCACTTAACGCCTGCCTCAATGACCTTCCGGAATATCGTCGGTTCCCGAGGCATACCCATTAACACTCGATGCTCAAGCGCCCCAGGTAATAAAGCCTGCCAAATTGCATCTTTCCGATGTGTGATACATTTCACTTCAAAAACTGGCTCTTGACGAACTACATCATAGGTTCCGGTTAAATCGATAAAAGGCCCCTCATCGTGGCGCTTGTTCAAATAGACTCTTCCTTCCAACACCCATTCACAGTCTGCAGGTATGAGTAAATCTGACGTTTTAGCTTTCACAACGCGAATAGGTTCTAACGCGTTTGCAATTTCAAGCTCGTTGATACCGATCTCAACGGATGTAGCTGCTGCGACTAGAATATTCGGAGAATTCCCTACACAGAAAGCAACAGGTAATTCCCCCTTTTTTTCTAAGAATGTATGGAAGTTCCTGCGCGCCACTATGCGTGTACTCATCCTGTCTTTGCTTATCGGCATTGCTCGGTGGAAGTCGAGGTTTTGTCCATAATCTTCGTGGCTAGTAACGACAACAGCAGATGAAATGTATGGCCCCCCATCCCGTTTGTTGTGTAATAGAATCGGAACCTTGCTCAGATCTACTTTAGATTCTACAACTTCCTGGCAGGGCGCCTTTTCCACCACTTTGGGTAAAGATCTTTGTTCGATAGCCTGTGCTAATGTAGAGATAATTTTGCTCTTCCCAATACCCAAGTAAGACGCGATACTTTCCTTTGTACAACAGATGTTACCTACAATACGATAGCCCGGAGCTTCCTTCACATGTTCAAACAACACTGGTTTTGGCTCGACTGCTTTTAGAACCCCAGCCGCTTCAAAGCGTTTTGACACTGGTTTCTGAATTTTAAGCAATGAGCCAGCCTTATCCAATCGTTCTATATATTCGCGCAATCCCATGAAAAACACCTCTGAATGTTATACACCAATTCGGGTGGACCAAACGCTGTATCCGCGCTGTTCGATAGCACCTGCTACATTACGTTGTAACGCCCGTCCTGGTGTTAGAGCAATCACATTTCCCCCACGACCAGTCCCTGTCACTTTCGCGCCCCATGCACCTGCCTTGCGTGCAACTCCTACGATCTCCTCTATTTCGTCGCAAGTGACTCCTATTTCGATAAGGAGGTTATGGTTTTGGTTCATTAACAACCCAATCAACCTCAAATCCATCTCCTCTAAGCCTTGGCGACCTGCTGTCACAATATCCTTATAATCTTCAAGAATTTGGTCAAACCAGTTCGCTTTTTCCTCCTTCATACGCCGGACGTCGCCCACTACCTCTTTTGTGCTAGCTGTAATTCCTGAGCTGGCAATAACTAATTCAGTTGGTTCTTTCAGTTTGATAGTTTCAACTGTAGGAGGGCTACCCGAAGCACCTCTTTGGAACCATACAATACCTCCAAAGGTTGCAGCAGTGTTATCTATGCCGCTTGGTGTACCATGATAGCCTTTCTCGCCTTCATATGCTGCAGCATTAACCTGATGGTCGTCCCATCCCAGTTTAAACTCATCATTCAATGCACGAGCTAGAGCAGTACAACTGGCAGCGCTAGCACCAACTCCACTAGCACACACTAATTTCCCACCTAAAGTAATGTGAATCCCTTGTTCACTTAAATCAATACCCGCAAAGCGTAGAATATTCTCGATAGAAACACGCTGTTCCTCCTTCTTTTTAGTCTTGTATCCAGGTACAGCTGGTCTACGGTCAGTTAATTTCCAGCCTGGTGATGAGATTGGCCGCACATAGCATGTTGTGGTTGAGCCGATTGCCGCGGCAATTGCAGGCAGTGCTTCACCTTGATACTCGTACAGGACAAAGTGTTCTCCAAAAAGAATGGATTTTCCGTATCCGCTTCCTTTACCCATAATTGACACCCAAAACGAGCTAGTTCGAGGAACTTAATAGCCTTTTCTCTATTTGCAGGGTTTGTCTAACCTTAAGTATCCCTAGCGTGGAGCTTGTGAACTGGTATTTCTGCCCTATGGTTTGGCAGTAAAGGTATCCTAGTTGCTAGATACAATACCCTTCTCTAAGAAATCTGTCTATTCTGTACGACGTAGTAAAGCCACGAAGTCTTCTGGTGTGAGACTGAACTCTGTGTCAGGAGTTAGCTCACCTCTTTCCTTGAGGACTTCCCGTGTTAATAACCAAAACACAAGCGCTAATGATTGCCGGCCTTTATTATTGGCAGGAATGGCAAGATCAATATAAGATAGAGAGTTATCCGTGTCTACAAGGGCAATGATAGGAATCCGTATTTTCGCTGTCTCTTTAACAGCTTGATAATCCGCGCGAGGATCAGTAATGAGAACCAATTCTGGTTCAGTATATTGCGGAAGTCGGGGATTAGTAAAAGTGCCGGGAATAAAGCGTCCAGCAAGGGGGGTTGCGCCTATTGCGTTGCAGAATGTAAGGATTGGCTTCTGAGCGTATTGTCGGGCGCCAACAACAACGATTTTTGCGGGATTCTCTTGTCGTGCAAGAGTCTTTGCGGCAATACGTAGTCGCTCATCGAATTTTCGTATATCCAGAACGTATAGGCCATCTTGTCGTATACGGTAGATGTAAGGCTCCATAGAGACGGTTTTTACTTGGGTTCCTATGTGGATTCCAGCGGCTAGGTATTGATCAAGAGGCACAAGAAGGTCTTCTGTCATTTAGGTTTTCTCCGCAAATTGTAAGATATCATCGATTAGGTCAACGTGACTGAGGAGCATTCGACGGCAGCAATACCGTTTAAGCCCAAGCGAGTCGAGAACTGCGGCAGGGTTTTCTCCCTGACGAATCCGACGGCTATATTCAGTCCATTTATCGGCGACGAGCCGCCCACAGGTAAAACATCTAATCGGAATTATCAAGGTTAATCTCCTTTATCGGTAACTCTTTTGTTTACGGGCACGTGCACCAGGACCACCAAACTTCTTGGGTTCCCGGCGACGAGAGTCCCCTGCAATCATGCTTCGATCATATTCGATGAACGCAGTACGGAGGCTGATACTTTTAGTGAAATCAACCAGGCCCCTAGCTATAGCCATCCGAGAGGCTTGGGCTTGACCCATGACACCGCCTCCGCGAACATTAACGCTTATATCAATTTTTTCAGTTACATCTTTAGGCGCAAGAAGAAGAGGCGCTTCGATGATTTGCCTTGCAATGTGAGGCTTTACATGAGCAAGCAGTAGCTTATTGATGCGAACTTTTCCTGTTCCTTCGCGGACTGTCGCCCGTGCAATTGATGCCTTTCGTTTTCCTGAACTCACTACAATTTTCAAAATTTATCCCTTCCAACCTATTTCACGAGCAATTTCACCAAGATAGGTCGTACGGCGACCTGTCCGAGTGAACTCTGGGAGGTCAAGACGCCGTGTAATCGTAACAGTCTCAGGAGTGCCTTGATAGACGCGAAGACGCTTCATAGCTTGCCGACCGCGAGATTTTTTCCATGGTAACATACCACGAATCATACGACGAAGTATATAGTGGGGCTCACGCCAATGAAGAGGCCCTTTCCAGGGAGCGCTTCGTGTGCGAATGTTTAACCGTTCTTTAAATTCTTGGATAAGGGAAGCCCTGTTACCAGAAAGAACTGCTTTGACGGCATTGATAACGATAACGTGCTCCCCTTGAAGAAGATGTTTGGCAACGATGCTAGCAATCCGCCCAGCGACCTTGTTTGCAGCATCAACGACTAGGGGTGTTATTATAGGGGCTTCATCAGCTATAGCGGTTTCACTCTTCCTTTTTGCCATTGTTAGTTTCTCCTCACACAATCAATTTCACATTCTTACCTGATGGGTTTGTTTCCATCAATTGCTCAAGCGATAGGCATTTCCCGCCCATACCCACGATTTTTGTTCGAGCATTCGAGGAGAAGGACAGGGCTGCTACTTGAAGTTTATCTGTTACAATACCTTCCGAGAGAACTTTACCCGGAACCGCCATCGTATAACCTTTTTCATAGTGGCGTTGGAGATCAGCAACGTTAACCCAGACACGAGTCCGACGAGGAGCTTGAAGACGCTCGTAAAGGATACGCCAGATACGGCCTCCCGGTGTTCTAGACTGCCTTTTTAAGAGTATTAGAAGCCGCTGAAGCTGTTCATTAGTTGACTTCGTATTCAATGATTCTCACTTCCTAGTTTTTCTTTTGGGTTTGGATTTAGGTCTTCGACCTGGAAACTGAGCGATTAGCACCTCTAATCTTTTTCTGAACACATCGAGACCCTTCTCGAAAATTGTAATAGGAGGCAACGCGCCAGTCGATTCAAGGACAAATATGAAACTAGTTTTATCGTAGTCTACAGTGATTGCATTTCCGACGCATTCCTTTGTGCAAAGATTGCAGAGACTGCAATCCATTTCTCTGACAACAACGGCTTTGCCATCTTGAATTTCAAAGACTTGTTTGAAGCATACCTTCACACATTCTTCGCACCCATCACACTTAGCTGCATCAACCTTTACATGAGGTACCATCTTGTACGCTACACAGGAAACTGGTTGCCACTTTGCATGTTCCCTCCCAATACCTAACCGAGCAAACGCTTCAACTACAATACGCTGACCCTTCGCAAGTTTTGCGATTGGGATATCAGCACTAACTGGGACAATATCGGGATCCTGAGGTTTCAAATCTCCTGTGGTAGCGACATAACCATCTTCAGGTGCTTCGACTTCGAGAGTGAATCCAACTTGACATAAATTGCAGCCAACGCCTTTACATTCACATTCCTCAGGTAGGACATAGCGTTCGAGATTGGTCCGGAGAGGTACTAAACTAAGGCGGTGGGCAATAGTTTCATCGAAGAGAGGTGATTGGTTCTCTAGTATTACTACTTCGTGAATCGCCATGACTGGTGTTTCAGAAAGTATAACGCGGCGTAAGGAGTTCAAAAACCCAGGAGTGACATCTTGAATGTGAAGAATAATCGTATCCTCGGTTTTTTCTAGTAGTGTTACCTTCAAGATTACACCTCCCCACCGCGCACTGCACATTAACTCCTTATACTCGACGACCCCTGCGCCCTCCCGGACGGCGTGTTCCATTATGGGGCATAGGTGTCACCTCTTCAATTCGTCCAATACGAAGGCCTGCTCGTGCTAACGCGCGAATGGCTGCTTGAGCCCCAGGACCAGGTGTTTTGGGACCATGCCCTCCTGGAGCACGTACTCTAATATTGATTCGTGTAATGTTTCGGTCCATTGCAGCACGGGCAGCTCGAAAAGCTGCTTGCATAGCTGCATAAGGGGAACTTTCATCACGGTCAGCTCTTACAATCATCCCACCAGAAGCACGAGCTATAGTTTCTGCTCCTGTTAAATCCGTGATATGCACAATTGTGTCATTATATGAACTGTAAATGTGAGCCACGCCCCATTTCTCTGTACTTTCGACTGGGGTGGGAGTTCGAACCCGCCGACCTCCAGATCTTGAATCCGCTCGCCGCGATGTTCTTGTCCTTCTTCTTGCTGGTTTCTCTGCTTCAACGGGTTTAGGTTCCTCTGACGATTCAGATGCCTCGGCTGAGGGAGAAGTTGCGCCTTCTTCGTCCTCCGGTTTTTCATCAGATTCTGGAGTTGGAGTTTCCTCAGACATCTTCTAGCTCACCTTGTTTTTTCCTCGCGTTTTTCCGCTCGAGACTGTCTTGTTGCTTTAGGAGCTGATGCGGGTTCCACGTCATCACCCTTAGGGCGTTCTGGATGATTCGGCGAGCGATATGGGCTAGCTGTCGAATATTCTAGAGCCTTTTCCTGCCCTTTTTTGAGGAGCATCCCTGGAGAAGAGACGCGGTGATTATCTAGCATGATATGTCCATGTATAATCAGTTGACGGGCGTGATGAAAGGATTTTGCAAGCCCCTGTCGGAAAACCTGTGTCTGTAGCCGTCGCTCTAATACATCACGGATTGTGAGATTAAGAACATCATCCAAAGACGAGTGTTCCTTTAGTAAAGACAGGCGTTGTAGGCGTCCTAATAGTTGGGTTTCTTGAACCCCACGACGATCAAACGGCATAGCGAGCACATCGCGAGCTATCCCTCGAAATCTAGCCAGTAATGTTCGGTGGCGCCATAATTCACGCTTGTTTCGTAGCGCATATTCACCCACAAATGTTAGCTCTTCTGCGAGGCGTGTCTTCTGCCAAGGATGCCCAGGTGATATGAATTTCTTTTTTGGTTTTCGTATACCGCCCATTATTTATCCCCTCGTTAATCTTTTGCGTGTAACGCCCACGGTTCGCCCCTTACGACCTGTACATCGGGTTCGTTGTCCCCTAACCTTTAATCCGAGTCCGTGACGAATCCCACGCCAGCATTTAGTTTTCATAAGGTGGTCAATATCCATTTTTAACTGAAAGTCCAAATCAGGACCAATTATGTGCTTGTCAAGACCAGTTGCCATATCCTTCCTATGGTTAACCATCCAATTCGGAATCCCATACTTCTGGGGTTCCTTAAGGATCTCCTCCAGCTTTGCGATATCCTCATCAGTAATGAACCCTGCCCTTTGATCAGGATTCAACCCTGCAGCCTTAACTAAGACGTAGGATAAGCGTTGGCCTATGCCCTTTACAGCACTAAGTGCTTTGCCTAACTTGGCACTTCCGTCGATATCTGTACGGGCAATGCGTATAATATGGCGATATGATGAGGACACTTTAGCACCTCTTGAACTACGATAGCATCAGCTCTAAGGCTACCGCAGGAAGGGGATACAAGAGCCTCTTATAAGTTTGTTGATTTATTAACGCCCATAGTTACGAGCAAGAGCGAAACGCTTCAACACGAGAAAATCTGCGACCGAATTCATGAGCAAATCCTTAAAAAGGAAAGACAAGAGTGAAGACAACACAGCCGCGGTAGCCTAGCCCGGTAGGGCGCTGGCTTGGAACTGATTCCAAGTCTGGACCGAAAAGCCAGTGACCATTGGTCTCGTGAGTTCGAATCTCACCCGCGGCGCCATCTTATTTCTTTTCAATCAATTCAAAACTTTCTATGTTTATGATTTCTGCCAGGACTTTGGATAAACGTCAGGAGTCATGATAACTCTGTTAATATCTACCACAATCCCTGATTTTGCGTCTGTAATCACTTCAGCGGATTGCTGAGCAACACCTGTAGCAACGAGTTCGCCTTTTAACGTCATTATTGCAACAAGGTCACCGCGTTTGATATCTGAGTGAAGTTGAAGCACCCCTGCAGCAGCTAAATTTGCTCCATGGCATAGTGCGCTCACCGCTGAGTCACGGATAATAATTTTTGGCAGGTGAAGAACCCCAGTTTCGATTGGCTGTAGGAAATTACTTATCAACCGCGTGTCATTATCCTCTCGCCAGAAATGGTACGCATCCATTAAATCATGAAGAGTCGCGAGTTTTTCGTCCTCTTTGAAGGGACCTGAGCGAGTTCGCCGAAGCTCAGCCATATGGGCACCGCATCCAAGTACTTCGCCACAGTCATAGACGAGCTTCCTGATGTAAGTACCTGCTTCACAGCCTGTTCGGAATAAGACATCTTTTCCAGCTATCTCCAGTACATCCAGATAGTAAATCTTGCGTATCCGGAGCCTGCGTTTTACTGAAGAACGGAGTGGAGGACGCTGATAGATTTGTCCGACAAATTCTGCACAAGCTGCTCGGATTTTTTCTTCTTCTACTTCTTTGTGCAGACGCATAACGCAAACATATTCTTTTCCTGCTGTTAGTAGAGCTTTGGCGATTTTTGTACCATTTCCTAGCATCACAGGTAAACAGCCTGTCACTTTCGGGTCAAGTGTGCCTGAATGGCCTGCCCTAGCTACTCCTAGGATTCGCTTCACCCACGACACTACTTCGTGGCTGCTTGGCCCTGGCGGCTTGTCCACATTGACAATGCCGCTTTTCAGCAAATCTTCAAGAGTACGATTTTGTGGGGCCATGCCATGGATTGGACTCGTAACGTCCTCAGCCCGTACTACTAGTGTTCTTTCCTTATCAGCGGGTAGCCGCCGTATTGTCACTGCCAAGAACCTCACAACCCCCCATGGGGTGTAGTTCTACTTCTCTCCCTTCATGAACTTTCCAAGTTTGGCAGCTGTAATCGCCTTAGTCACAGCTTTATCGTCTGCACCAGAATCGATTTCGACTTTGTGTTCAGTGGGCGTGATATGATCCACATTAGCTCGTCTGCGACGGACACCAGTAAGTTCTTGCGGCCCAGTGACTAGCACGAAGTTCTTATCAATACGTTCAACTACAACACATCGTCTACCCTTTTCGCGACCATGCGTCTTGACCACGATTCTACCAACTATGTTAACACTCATACCATCAACCTCCACCGCCTGAGCGTCTGCAACCGTGTCGCCACGAAAGCATCATCCTGTCATCTTCGAGGAGGATAAACAACTGGCTTTCAATAATATCGAATTAATAAATCTATTCCGTCACCCAGCACCCTGATATTACAAAATAAGTTGTTGAATAGAAGGAAACTAAGTAAATTTTAGCTCTAAGCTTCAGCCTGTTGAAGAGGAGTTGCAAAGGTAGTGTACAGCTTCTACGCAAATTGTGACAACACCCGTTACATCCCAGAGTGCTGTATTAAGTACTAAATCAAAGAGACGAATTGCTCCTACATCTATTCCATAGAACTTCAGGAACCGCTGTTTCTGACTCTCTTCCCGAGCCTTAGTTTCTTCTAACACATCCCTATACGGTCGCTGCTCCCGCTCTGCTATTCTTCGTACTCGCAATTCAAAGGGGGCGTGTAGATAGATTTTAAGATCTGCCAAGTCTCGCGCAACCCAACCCGAAATATACGCATCGAGGACAACCTTTCCTTGTGCAGCTTCATGTCTGGTCCGGTCATCAATAGCGCGGTCGATTTCAGGATCTTGCTCAGCGATTCTACCAAACTCAGCTAGGGTTTTATTTCGTTCCTCTGCCAGCCGCCGGAAAATCATACCCGCTGAAACATATCGCAGATTGAAAGTTTCAGCCAATGCCATAGCCACAGTGGTTTTGCCAGCACCATGTTCTCCGCTGACAGCTATTGTGAGAGTCGTAAACACACCCCTACAAATCTAATATAGCCAGTTTCAAGTTGGTGACATAGACGTACCAAGAACCCGCTGCCAAATCATGTTCATTAAGAAACTGCAGATAAAATACCAGAATACGTAAAGAAGTCCTTGTGCCCCTAGAGGTATACCATAAAGAGGGTATTGATGACCAAACCCCAGCCCAAACCCACCTAGTAGATGGCTGAAGTTTAGAGGACTAATAATTACTGCCCCAGGCACAGCAGCACCAGGAAATACTGTTCCTGTATCATCATAGAAAATGCCATTCATAATGGCAAAAACTAGTAACAAAGGGACAATCGTGACTATCATTGGCATAAAACTTTGCTTCCCAATTTCACCTTGAAGTTTCGTGATATAGCGTTCTCTTCGCTTCACTTTCAGTAGTAACTTGCGCCTCACTCTTTCATCCGTTGTTCTGGAGGCCTCTCTTTTCATCTCCTGCCATTTATTAACTTCAGCACGGTTCCGCCGAAGACGATCATAGTCAATTAACCGCTTATTGACCATGTTGCTGAAGAACGAAACAAGTATACTAACCACTAGAACTGTTACTGCAGACCATGGCACATATGCGAAGGGCCCCAGTAATGTGCGGAGAGCAATGGCGATATCGACCAAGATATTTTGCATGACTATCACACCTTCAGAAGCAGTTCCGCAAATATTCCTGCTGCTTCTTCTGCTTTACCTTCTTTGTTCCTGATAATTTTTACTGTAGCACCGGTAAGCGTCCCTACTGCTACTGCTGCCGCTCGACACATTTGCTGGTGGGTATCAATCCCTTTTGGATCCTGTTCGTCGCGACTCCGAGTCTTATCTTTCGCTCTGCGACCCGCGATTTTTCGAGGGTCCGCTTCAATTAAAACCAACGATGAAGGACGAATGGATTCCACCACCCATCTAGGTAACCCGATTAAGAGTCCCTCTGGAGTCAAGATGAGGGTGTGGGTGTCGACGACAACGAGTTGTTTCTTACTCATTTTTGCGATTTGTTCTGCTGCCCGTTTTTGTACCGTTCGTTGTACTTTCGCCGGTAATTTTCGCATTTCATCGCGGTTCTTTACAAGTCCACGCTTTGTCGCGATTTCCTCCATTATGTCCCCATATGTCACCAGTTGCACATCGGCTTTGTCCTTGACCATTCGGAGCGCTCCATTGATTACAGTCGACTTACCGACTCCAGGAACCCCACTAACTATGACGACTTTGAGGGTTTTCACTAGCCATACCTCCAGCGAATGTGCGAAAGTCTTTGTCCTAACCTTAATAGCTTTTCGCGCCCGCGAAATGATTGCTCGATGGTGATATAACTCATCGCTTCCAGGGACCGACTCGTAAAGGAAGTTGTCAGCATTAGCCGATACCAAGTAATCCCTGCATTGCTGGGTGCATCTGACTTAATTGTTCCTTAGCTAGGATTTCGAAGTACTGTCTCATTATACCAACAGCTAGTAGAATACCGATACCTGTAGACAACGCGCCGAAGAAGTCGGCGAATGCTGCAAGCGCACCGATGAGCAACCCACCAAGCACTGCAACGACAGGAATATACCGTTGTAAGATCCTCTCAAGGACTTGTGGTGAACGCCGGAACCCTGGAATCTGCATGCCCGCCCCGATGAGTTGTTGAGCAACATCACGTGGGGCTATGCCCGAGACGTCAATCCACAGTCTAGCGAAGCCTGCACACAAAAGCATGAGAATCAATGCATAACCTACACCACGGAGAAGCCCGAAGCTAGCCGGGTCGAGAAGGTCAGCAAGTCCTGTTGGTGGCGTTAGGAACCATACAAGACAGATAGGCTGTGGAATGAGATATTGAGCATCTGCGGGCGCCGTATATTGAGCTATTAGATGGAACCAAAACGCAAGGGGATGAGTGCCCGCGGCACCAAGCCCTAATGCATCGTTATTCCATAAGATTTGGGTAATGAATAAGAGATTCGCATATAATGCTTGGGTAAAAATCACAGGGATATTAGAGACATAGAGAAGTTTGATGGGATATTGACCCCGAAACCCGCGATACTTCGCATACTGGAGAGGTATATTCACCCTGAATGATTCTATCCATATGACAACTATGAACACGACGAATGTGACGATAACACCAAAAAGACTAGCACGACTATTCTCAGGACGGAACCAGATAGTAAAGGGATCAGCATGAGGCGCACCGACACTAGCAGCCCCAACGTTTTGTAGAATGAAAGGGATAATGCCATGGAGCCATATCCGAGGCTGATCTGGTTCTCCCGCAGTTCCTGTCGGAACCAGATCCCACGAAAGGTCAGCATTCTGGGCTGGACCGATTGAGAACATGTTCCATATGATTTGGGTGCAAACATTAGCCATGATGAACAGGCTTACACCACTTCCAAGCCCCCAGCCTTTCTGGATTGTTTCGTCCATTAATATCACGACGAGCCCAGCGAACATGAGTTGGATGAATACCAGAATGGTTTGACCAGGATTTAGTGCGCCATAGGCCCCTGCGAAAATATAGGCAAGTGCCTGAAAGGCCGTCATAAAGACGGCGAGTACCTTCTGTGCTCCAGTATAAAGAGAACGCTGATATGGATCCCCCATGTCTACGCGAATCAGCTGTGAACCTACTAGGAGCTGCATGATTAAGCCTGCGGTGACAATTGGACCAATACCAAGCTCCATTAATGACCCACGGTTAGAGGCGAGAATAATCCGCATCCAATAGAAGTAGTCATAGCCTTGTTGTGGGTCAATGCCGTAGAGAGGCAGCTCAGCCATGATGAGGTACAGTAGGAGTATCAGTGCTGTCCAGACGAATTTCTCCCGAAATGAAACTTTGCGGTCTGGGGCTTTGACCTCAGGCATTATTCGTATCAAAGGACGCAGAGTGTTTAGAAAGCGGCTCACAGCTTGTCACCTCCGTATCGCTTGGTAGTTCATAAATTTGAAGTGCCCATTGAGGCTATTCCTTTAAAAGTTACCGCCCATGAAAGAATGCTAAGAACACGCCAACCTTTTAGATTTGATGAACTAAACACCATTTGAGTGCATTCCTGTTCATCAATAGTATCCGCTGGAGCGTGTTCAAGGATTACTTCTATGACCTTTTTCTCTTAGTTTTGGTCTTGGGCTTAGCGGTAGTAGCCTTCGCCTTGGGCTTAGCGGTAGTAGCCTTCGCCTTGGGCTTAGCGGTAGTAGCCTTCGCCTTGGGTTTTTCAGGACCAGATATAACTTCGCCTTTGATTTTTCCACCAGCAGCTTTGATTTTGTCAGCTGCACGGCGTGTGAAAAACGGTGCAACGACTTGTAGAGGGAAAGGAACAGCGCCTCCCCCTAGCACTTTGTCATAGCCATGTGCTGTCAAATCAATAGGAATTGGTGGGCCCTTGGGGTCTGGAGCCGCCTCTGTGAACTTGCCTAGATGGGTGGCAATCTCGCCAACATTGATAGTCCGGTGTTGCCTTCTCATCTGTGCAGGTCTGTGAAAACCATGCTTGCCATATCTTTTGGAGTCTTTGGCTGTGGTATATGTCCAATCATGTTTCTGTCCCCCTGCTTTACCTTTGCCGCCGCGTTGCCCACCCTTTCGGTGTTGACCAATTCGACCGTAGCCGTGTGTGCGACTGCCTCGAAGCTTGCGTGTGCGTTTCGGTTTTCGTAATGCCATTTTTTGTACCTCACTGCTTTCTTCATCAAGTTCCTATCTTTTTTGTAAGTGAACCTCCAAGATGCCGTTTGCATAGGTGAACCGGGCGACTTCGCGTTTACAGGGAACTGAGAGGTCAATGACCTTGAAGTATTTCCGTTTTGGTGTATCGACACGAATTGTCACTTGGGTTTCAGTTATTGTCAGCTGAATGTCTTCTTTCTGAACACCAGGTAATTCTGCGACGATTATGAATACGCCATTTTGGTCCATTACTTCGATTAGTGGTTCCCTCTCGTTTTTCACCGACGGTGCTGAACCTTCTGTGCTGAGATTGCCGAAAGGGTTCAGCCGAATACGTCCATCAGGATCGGCAGTGACAGAGAAGCCCCAAATCATAGGATTCCCTTGGAGTTCACGAAGAAGACCCTCTAGGTCTACAGCATCTGACTCGAATAAATCCTGAGATGAGGTGCTGTCAAGTTTTTCCATCAGCTCTTCAATCATACGTTTCACTGCCTCGAACTGGCTCTGGAAGAGTTCATCCTCCCAGAAAGGAGGCAGCTTCTTTCTACGTCTTTCATCCTCAGGCAATACACTCACCATAACTAACAGAGAACCCTACCTACTTTAGGTCATTCGTTTGAGTAGTAAATTAATCTCTGACCCACGATACCCTAGCTCACCAGAGTTCTGAAATGGAAGTTTTATGCTTCCCCGAAAGCCCTTCGACGGAGGATGCAACCGAAATACCTTCTTAAGTTTGGGAACATCAGCGAGTTCGGCTTTGAAGGCGAGGAGAGACGCGGCGAATTCTTCAATACTCTTGTATTTTGTTCTCCGCGTAATATAATCATCAGTGAGCCGCCGATTACCTTCGAGACGACCGCGTTTCTGTAGGAGCCGGGTAAGCGTTGCAGCATCGAGTTCACCCCAAGTGACAGCGTCTTTAACCTTCTGGAGCATCCCCAAGTACGAGGCTCTCTTGTCGATGACAACCGCGTGATTTACACGAGAGAGGTTGAGTGTTAGCAGCGTTTCTTTAACATCTTGGCGTAGACCAATGCTACTGCGTAACCGGATAACAGCAATACGGGTATTTTCACCAGTTTTTCTCTTTGGCATCTTATTCTGACCCCCTAGTCCAATCTTGAGGTGACATTATTCTATGGCTTTTCCTTAACGCTTCATAGACTGCGTGAGCAAAGTTTATTGTAGTTCGCGTGTTCCCACGTGTTCGCGACCAGACATCATGAATCCCTGCAAGGCGCAGCACAACTTTGATTGTATCCGCGGCTACTAGACCAACTCCCTTCGGGGCAGGTATAAGGGTTACTCGGACGCTCCCTGTCTTTCCATCTACTTTGAACGGAATAGAGTGAGGATCACGACAACCACACTCCCAGCTACCGCATCCCCGTCGAACGGGAGTGAGATTAATTTTAGCACGAAGAATTGCCTTACGAATTGCAGGCCCTATTTCCTTAGCTTTCCCTTCACCAATACCAACGTAGCCTGCATCAGTTCCTACAATCACCGTAGCCTTGAAGCGAGACTTCTCACCAGCATCGGTCTGCTTTTGAACTAGGTTAATATCGATTACTTCCTCCTGCAAATCGGGAAGTAATACATCAATTATCTGGGGCTCTCGTATCGGAAGACCGAGCTGGAAGAGGTCTTCAATGCTGCTTATTTGACCTTCCTTAACCATTCGCCCGACACTTGTTACAGGTTCCCATTCTTCAACAGCGAATGGTTGGCGCGGACGCTGGCGTCTGCTCACTTAGTTGACCTCCGTCTAGGCGAGCCACCTATCTTAGATTTGGTTTTTTCGAACATGGCAGGTATTTGTGTTAAATCGACACGCCCCTTTGATATCTTTCCAAATTGACGCTTGAAATCCTGAGGCGCGTTTTTGCTAAGATCCTTGGCATATGCAGCAATATGATCCCCGCGGATACGTTTCTCTGAAGGGAACATCTTTGCCTCACAAGGAATATCTAGTCCTGCATCAATAGCACCTTTGACTGCAGCAAATATCCGCCCCCCGGGGATAGGCTTAGATAGACCAATATCGACTATAGCCGATGAAACACCGTTGCTGAGTGATAAATGGCCTGCAAGGTATCCTGCGAGGTATGCGGCAGGTACGTTCTTGACGCCTCCACGCCATCCAAGTTTCGTTAGCTGTTTCGAGTCAACAGCAGCAATGGTGTGGTCACCCTGTGGTAGCGCTTTCATTACCTGCACAAGTATACGCTTACCGGTGCATCGGACAACTAGCCGAGGACGATTTGATCTAATCATACGGCGTCTAGCATGGTAATCGGTCTTGCCTTGCCGCCGGCGTCTGAATACAACTTTATATCGGGGTCCTGTTGCCATGGTTTATCGCCTCTTCATTTTATGTTCCTTGATGTAAAATTCTACGCGGCGTATAGAATCGAACATGCCGCCCTTTGCTAATCTATATAGCCGCCGATAATCCCGAGGTTTGATAACACGACGTGCTCGAAGCTTCTTTAAATGGCGTCGAATAGCTCGAATCCGAATCATCCAGCGTTCTTTACGCGAGAGCGCTGCTGTGCGAGTGCCTTCACGGCTACCAAATCCGCGACGGAGTCCTCGCTTTCGTTTCAGGTGAAGTAGTTTTGCCCTGCTACGACTAACACCTTGAACTTGGACTCTGCGGATAGCGCCTTCGTGGACAAGGCGGCGGATATCATCGCGACGAATAGCCATAGCGACGTCGTCAATCCTATTAGGATCAATCCAAATGCGATTATGACCCACTTTAAGCACCCGTGCCGCTAACCTTCGTTGTGGACGTAGATCCATAAGTTATCACCTGCTCTTAGAGTTCCTCTCCGGATTTAGTGAGAATGTCTTCGATGACGCGCGTTTTCATCCGTGGGTTTAGCACATGCAAACCCAGTTCATCTGCTCGGTCTAGAATATCGAGTCTCTTTCGGTCTCCAACGCGGCGTGCAATTCGGACAGCCTTGAATTTGGGATGGAGCCCTTCTAATTGATGGACATTATAGACAAGAACTTCCTCTAAGCCAGAGGGGTGCAGATTGCGCAATTTGGAAGGGCTCCGATAGCCTATAGAAGGCATCACAGGGAACCCCTTGTGCTTTCTTCGAATCTTTGAGTCAATTCCTCTTGCGCGTCTCCAGCCAGTATCAAGTCGCTTGTACCTCCAACTCTCAGGGCGTACAAACCGCGGCATGCGAGCCTTTCCTTGGCGTTTGCGACGTAAAACCTGCTTCAACTTTTTCAAGCGTTTACTCATCTTCATTCGTAGTCCACCTCATCTGATCTAAACCTTCCACAAACGTTCGCCAATGCGCTTCTCGAAGACATAAATTCCGTCATGGAATTTCCGGGGGTCCTTTCTCCGAAGTTTAGTTGCGTGTTGGATGTTTGCTGCTGTCTGTCCAACTTGTTCTATTTCGATGCCTTCGAGAATGATGTCGTCACCTTTTATTTCCACTTTGACACCTGGCAAAATTTGGGCGACTCGAGGAGCCTTTTCGCCGTAGAAGTTCTCTATGATTAGCTTGTCGTTTGCAACCTTTACATTTGGTGGAAAGTGTGCGAAGACTATTTTCATTTTATATGTAACGCCTGCAGTCACACCTAACATCATGTTCCGGATATGTGAAGTGATTGTGCCCACAAGGGCAATCAGTCGGCTACGAGGATATTCAACGGAGACCCGAATTGCCTTGCCTTTGCGCTGGATTGTCACTTCAGCGTGAGTGAAATCACGAACAATTTCACCTTTTGGTCCACTGACGGTAACAACGCTGCCATCAACTTGGACTTTTATACCCTCGAGTAGGGGTGTCGTCAATTCGTAATGAGTTGTTTTTGGAGGCATCTTGTTCATAACTCCGTTTCTTAATAGATGTAGGCGATTAACCGTCCACCATGACCTTGTTCAACAGCTTCCCTGTGAGTCATAAAGCCCTTCGAAGTAGATACTATGAGAATTCCGAATTGCCTTGCTGGGAGGTATCGTTTTTCCCAATATTCGAATTCCGTACGTTTGACGGCGTAATGTGGCTTGATTACACCACATTTGTTTATGCGACCTAGTAGTTCAACACGAAACATACCAGCTTTCCCATCATCAATGAACTCGAATTCACCAATATAGCCAAGACGCTGCATAATCCGTAGCGCTGCTCCCACTTTTTTCGAGGCTGGGCGGAGTATGACCTCCCGCTTCCGAAGTAACTCGTGGTTCATTATATTTGAATAAGCA
The DNA here is from genome assembly GCA_016550485.1 of archaeon. Taxonomy (GTDB): domain Archaea; phylum Asgardarchaeota; class Hermodarchaeia; order Hermodarchaeales; family Hermodarchaeaceae; genus YT-063. The sequence continues at coordinate 12,110 of JABXGV010000181.1, read as the reverse complement.
TCTGCAAGTGGGTCTGATACTACCATTTCTTTTTACCTCTTTCAACTAAATTTTCGGAAGCCTAGTCGCTCTGCTACCTCGCGGAAGCACCGCCTACAGAGCATAATCTTATAGCTGCGGATAATAGCACGGTGGGTCCCGCATCGCCGACAGCTGCGGCTGCCTTTACCTTGACCTTTTTCTTTGGACATACTATTCTTCCTCCTCCTCTTCTGGTCGAGTGAATTTTACGCCAAGTTCCCGCGTTAGTAATTCTACTGATGCCTCCTTGGTCACTCGGTGACGTTGAGGAATTCGTCGGCGTGTACGACGTCGACGGTTTATACGGTACCCAGGTCGCTCTGTGCATATACAGACATCCATTCCAAATATCCCTAGATCAGGATCGTATTTGGTGCCCGGTATTTGGATATGCTCAGATATACCGAATGATACATTACCTCCATGGTCAACTGAAGAAATTGGAAGTTGATTGTCTTTAACATCGAGCGCACGCTTGGCGAAGTCGATGGCTTTTTGACCACGTAAAGTAACTTTACAACCCATGGGCCCACCCTTACGCAAACCAAAATCCCGATTATGGGACTTTGCTAGCACATCTACTGGTTTCTGTTCGGTTAGTGACTCCAAGACAGTTTTTGCCTTAGCTAGAATTTCACCACCAGAACCAAGAGACATATTTACGACCACCTTTGAGATAAACGGCTTACGCATCATGTTATCTTTCTTTAATTTGGGTTTTGATGGCTTCGGTTTCGCTACCCGTTTAGTCTTGGGCTTTGCATCTGTCTTAGCCTTAGCTGGTTTAGATGATGGCTTCGGTTTCGCCGTTGTGCTGCGTCGTTTTCTCTTGGGCTTTTCTTCAGGCTTGTCGCTTGGCATCAGCTACCCTCCGGTAATGAAATGAGAGATTTATCTTCGCCTATAGCAAAGACGTATCGTAAGGCGGTTTGGAATGTGGTTCCATCAGCTCCTTTTATAGTACCAAGTTTTATTTCGGTATCTATCTTCTCAAGGACACCTACAAAACCTGTGTGGACACCGCCAGTAATTATTGCAGTAACACCTTCTTTCAGAGGTATCCGAGTTTGAATTCCCTGTTTGGGAATTGTAATGAGTAGGGTGTCGCCGCTGTTGTATTCCTGTTCTGGTTTTGTTTTAGGATCTTTAACGGTAACGAGGACATTTCTACCGTCATGGAGGTGCAACTGTACATTACCCTTAACAACAGTGGTCTTTCCTACGATTTTACAAAGTTTTACCCCAACCTCGCCTTTAGGTATGGAGTGAATCGATAGGAGGTGCTGTGAAGATGGGACCATACGATACCGTACCTTGATTTCAGGGATTTCTACAACGTCCATTAGCCCTACAGGATGTTTGTAGTTCTTACGTACAATTCCGTCTACTTTGACCGCTCCACGCGCGATAACACGGCGAGTTTCTTTAAAGGTCGTTGTAAGGTTGAGCATATCTCTTACAACAACTGCAAGGGGAATACTCTCGGTGAGAGAGTGACTGCCTGGACTGGTTCGGATAGTGAAAGGGTGCTCCTTTCTTCGGATTTGCCAGTGACCTGGAGCCGCCAATCGTTTCAGATGTTTTCTTGATCCCTTTGGCATCTATCTGCACCTTGTCTCATATTTGTGATTCTTGAATCCCTGCCGCCTTTCGATCAATAATAGCTTGACGTTTTTCATCCAACTTTGCTAGCTTTGTGATAAGCACATTGCAGGGCGGAATTGGAAAAGGAACTGCGGAGCCATCGACTTTATCGATGGTGATATTCTCGACATGTATGCGCACAGTCTTCATATCCACTTTCGTTACTGTGCCCTCCGAGTCTCGGAACGCGCCACGACAAACTAGCACTGTATCACCCTTGTGAACTGGTAAGTTACGTATACCATATTTTTCAGCGAGGTCTGGGGCCAGGCGAGCAGTAAGTAGTTTGTGGCGCTGATGCCACGGCTTCGTGTAAAGCCGTTTTCGCTGTTTTCTGGGTTGACGAGTTACCATTCTTCTACACCTACACTATGATACTGGCTACACTAGCTACTCGTGGCCATCTTTCAGCTGCTTCACGAGCGACTGGCCCTCGAATCTCAGAACCCTGAGGATCACCAGTTTCTGAAGTGATTACCACTGCGTTATCTTCAAAGCGAATCCATTGACCACTCACACGCCGGAAAGGGCGACGTTGACGAACAACGACCGCACGGAGAACCTGGCGTCGCATTTTTTCTGAACCTACCTTACAAGAGACTACTACCATATCAGCGACGCTGGCAGCAGGCTGTCGTCGTAGTCTTCCTTGCCAGCCAATAACAGAAATCAACTCTACAACTTTGGCACCACTGTTATCCGCAACGGTAAGCCGGGCACCCGTTGGGAGCCCCCGACATATCTTGTGAACTGATATTCCGCGTCCTTTTCCTCCTCGTTTAGACACTCTCTTTTTCCTCCATAGATTTAGTGCGTTCTACGACCACAAAGGATACAGTTTTGCTCAGCGGTCGACATTCCGCAATTCTAACTACATCTCCTTCCTCTACTTCAATGCAAGGCGGGAGGTGGGCTGACATCATGGAATGGCAGCGCGCGTATCGCCTGTATTTGTTTACGAACCTCAAATATTCCCTTCGAATTGTGATTGTACCCTTCATCCTTGTACCTGCTACCTTTCCAGTTAGTACCCGACCCCGAACTGGCAGAGTGCCATGGAAAGGACACCGGGGGTCCTGGCATTCACGATCCGGCGGTTTCACTTTGAGCCCTATGTCATTTGCTACCATCTTTGCCTTTTCGCCCTCCTTATGCGTTCTGCGGGGTGACCGACAAGAGCCTTGCCATCCACCTTGTGTATCCGACCATTAGGAAGTACAATCTCGAATATTGCTACATCTTTGGGAATGATAACACTACGATTACCATCAGATAATGTGATTGTACCATGAGTTTCATCAACGACTCGACCAGCCATGTTGGTTTGACTGGAATTTGCTGAGTGTACAATCTTCACTTCGAGTCCGATAAGCGGAGAAATAGTTAGATTATTTTGCAATTTCTATTCATCTCCACCCTCTTCTTCTGGTGCTTCCTCTGGTTCTTCTTCTGCAGTAAGAATGCGTTGTTCGTTGAGATAAGTAAGAATACGAGCTATACTTCTTCGAAGTGCACGAATGACACCCGGGTTTTCCATACCTGCACCGGATGCCATCGCAGCTCTTTGTTTTGCTAATTCAGAACGAAGCTCCACAAGTTTCCGATCAATCTCCTCTGAATTCATTTCTCGTATTTCTGACATCTTCAAGATTGCCATCGTGCTTCGTCTCCAAAATTTTTCCTAGGTCTCCTCCGCCTTCTTGGTACGCCGCTTACGCTTCGGCTTCTCCTCAGGAGCCTCCTCCGCCTTCTTGGTACGCCGCTTACGCTTCGGCTTCTCCTCAGGAGCCTCCTCTGCTGGTGGTACTGCATCCTCTTCTTCTGTTAGCGTCTCATGAGGAGTTCCATCAACTTCTATGCTCTCCTCGCTAACCTCGGCATACTCCTCAATCGAGGAAGCCTCTTCTAACGGGCCTTCTTCCTCGACGACTTCAACCTCCGCAGGGGCAGCAGGAGTTTCAGGTTCACGATGCTGAATCAGTGGCTTATCAGGACTAATAGCATCTGGTTTCATAATTCTGACCTGAATGCCTATCACTCCTTGCTTCATAACAGCAGTTGCGATACCATGGCTTACGTTCTCTCTTACAGGCTCCCCTGTTTTTGCAACGAAGCCACTACGGAATTTTTGGTATCGCGATCGGCGACTGGTGAGCTTGCCCTTGATGGTGATTTCAGCACCGGTAACTCCTGTGTGCATGATTCGGCGGAGAACCCCATAAGACGCACGGCGGAAGTGGTCACCACGTTCTAATCGTTGAGCGAGGCGTTCAGCCATAACAGCACCGTTGTGCTCAGGGATTTCAATTTCACTTACCTCAATTTGTGGGGCTTCTAACCCGAATTCTGACTCGAGGTCCTCAGTTAACTGCCGCACTGTTGCTCCTCGCCGCCCAATAACCATTCCAGGACGCGCCGCAAAGATAATTACTCGAGTACCCAGTGGGGTCTTTTGGAGTTCAACCCCAGCATAACCTGCCCGTGATAATTCTCGACGTAAGTAATCGTCAATTCTTACAAGCAAAAGACCCCTATTAATGAAATGAACTTCAGCAGGCATGCTATCATTCCTCCGACAACACTACTTCAATATGAACTAGCTGCTCATCAAACGCTGTTGCTCGACCATGCGACCGCTCGATTACTCGGCGAAGAGCCCTACCAGGATAAGCCGAAATATGAGTTATCCGAAGCCGCTCAAGGTCGAGTCCTTTAAAGTCGGCATTATTTTCCGCGTTTTCAATCACCCGAAGAATCACTTGGGACGCTTTGACAGGAAATCGACCAGAGTCAGCCTTGCGCAGGCCCTTTCGGTGACCGACTTTCCTGTCATGCCGCCGATAGGGTACAGCCTTGCGCAAAGCGATAACTTCCTCTAGATAGCTCTTCGCCGCTTCAACGCGGAGACCCCGTATCTCTTGGCATACTTCACGAGCATCCTTTGGAGAAATACGAACCTCGCGTCCGCTAGCCTTGGCGGTTTTATCAGGGTCTAGCCCAATGATGGAATAGCCATAATGAGGCATAAAGTTCATGACCTACTGCTGGTTAGTTCACTCGCGTACAAGATTCAACATCGAGGAGCAAAGAACGCCACAAGTCACGTTCCTTCCACTAGGGGTGCTGAATCTAGGCATAATGCCTAACCCCATCTGAAAGACGGAGTAGAAGAGGGAGAAGCGGTGTGCCCTATATAAAAATTCTGTTCAACCATTCATTCCTTTAACTTTAGAGTGAAAGGTTTAGAGCCTGACAGTAATTTCTCTGGCAATACATCTTTGTGTTTCCTTAGAAAAGCAAGGTCTGCCTCTTTGTCACGCTGCGTATCTGGTAACAACTCAGGAACGCCGACAATACGGGATCCAATCGGATAGAACCGTCTACACTTTTCACACCGTAAAACACCCTCAAGAACCTCAAGCTTGTGAAGAAAATCAACAAGAGGTTGTAGTGCACTTGGCGAAGGCTTTTGCTTCGCTAGCCCAGCAAAGGCAGTCCGTGCAGCTGCAAGCCACTTGTCAACATCTTTGTTTCCTGACAGATTGTGAACCGGTCCAAGAGAGGGTTCGGAAAGCACACCCTTTTTGAAGTGAACTACTAGTTCCTTAGCCAAACTCGCAGAGTCCTTCAACTCGTTTGACTCGACTTGTATGATATGAACAGTGAGGGGGTGTTCCTTACAGATAGGACACGCCAGAATATTCAGTAACCACGGTTTCAACAACGAACCCCCAGCAAACACTAGGTATATTCCAGCCTCCTTCAACCGCAATCCTTCTTAAAGTCTGCTATTGCCTATGAAGGCATAGCCTTCACGTAGATGAGAATCATTTTTTCGCTCGTCAGTTAAGTGCCTCTCATGCCGTCACTACTGGAACACATAGCCTTCTCTGGACTCCTTGCTCTCCCCCTCGCCAAGAAACCCAAATGGATACTAAGACTCTGCTGGGTCGCCGTACTCCCAGATTTCGACATCTTCCTAGGACTACACCGCGCAGCGTTCCACTCACTACTCACGCTACTACCGATTTGCATCGCCCTTGTTTTAACAGCACGTAACTGGTACCCTCATCTCTACGAGCCCGCCCTCTTCGCCTCCTTCTGCCTGCTAAGCCATACCCTCTTTGACCTCCTCGGCGGCTACGTCGCACTCCTCTGGCCACTCATCACCCTCTCTGTTCAACTCAACATCTACATCCTACTCGTCAACACCGGTACCCACCTCATACCCCAGCTCGTAATCGAACCCTTCTTCGCCCCCCTCACACAAGTGACCGCCCCCGGCACCGCCCTACTGCTGGACCCCTTGGACGTCACCCTCTTCATTACCTTCCTCGCCCTCGCAATTGCTAAAGCTTATCCAACCCTTCCAACAAGAGTCCGCCAGATACTCACCAGCTCAACCCCATCTACTTAAGCCGCTTCCACAAGACGGTATACTCCCCGCTTCACCCGCGCAAAGACGCCCTGATTCACCAGCTTCACCATCCGATCCGCCAAATACGCCGCATGCCTATCGGACACCAGCTGACGCAACACCGAATCCGCCCTCAACGCCTCCAAGGACACCTCCCCACCCCGCGCCTCCGCCAAGGCCAGAATCCGCACACGAATCACCCCCGCCGTCTTCAACTTCTCCGCAAACCCATCATCCAACAACCGCCGCTCCCGCACCACCTCCCGCCGACGACCACCCAGCCACCCCGCAAACCCCACCTTCCCCACACTAAACCACCGATAACTCATCAACGCCTTCCCCAAGAAATCACACTGCTCATACCGCGGCGCCAACCCCGAACCAAAGGCCACCACCACCCCATCACCCACCTCCCGCACCCCCCACCCAACCAGCTCCGCCAACCGCACCACCCACCGCCCACTCATCCACTGCCGACCCCCATGAAGATACCCCCGCACCGTCGTCTCCGGAATCCCCGCCGCCCGCGCCACCGCCGCCACCGTCTCAAACCGTTTTAACAACTCCCCCCGCAACCGCCCCACAAACTCGTTCGACACCACCAACCGATCCCCCACCTCCCACCTGCGACCCAACACCCGCTCCAGAAACTGCCGACCCGCCATCGTCGTCTGATAATAGGTCGTAAACTTCCGCTTCTCCGTCTTCCTTATCCACCCCAACTTCCTAAGCCGCTGCACCACCGGGAACAAGAAATCCTCCCGCACCGTAAACCGACGCGCCACATCACCCACCGACCCCGCCTTCCCCAACCCCACCAACACCAGAAAATCCAGATCAAACCCATCCAACCCCCGCTCCACATGCGCCACATCACAAGCCAAGTGAAACTCTAACCGCTCGGCACGCTCCGGATGCGAAAACCCCACATGCTCCGCATACCACCCAAACAACGGCCGAAACACATCCAAAATAAACCACGACCGACACGCCCGCACCTCACCCACCGACCCCACCAACCCCCCAAACGCCTCTGGCGACAACGTCGCCTCCATCAACTCCAACACCAGCGACCGCACCTGCTCAAGAATCGTCGCACCCCCCGACGTAAACCGAATACTATGCGCCCCCACATGCCCATCATCATCCCCAAACGTCCGCACCATTTCAGCCTTAAACTGCAAAGGTAAAGTCAGAAACGATGAAGGTAAGGATCCCTGTAATTCATCAAACCGGGCATCTGGATACCAATAACGAATTAGATATCCGAACCACTTAGCAAAAGCCACATAGGATCGTCCCTTCTCGCTTCTGTCAATATAGCTCCGAGTACAATCAGTAACATCTCCAAAAACTCGTGAAAATATCTGATGGAATTGTTCTCGAAGAAACTCGTTACCATTTGTATAAGAAGGTGTTCTTGCTGAACCAACAGTTTTTGGTAGATATCCATCTCCGATGAGGTGTACAACAATTCTTACTAAATCTTTGTTTTCTTTGAAAGGGAGATTTGGATTCCATAATATTTTAGATCCTCTGTAACCTCGGAGTGCACGAACATGCCTTTCTAATACTTCTCTTGATACATCCCAACTAGTTTTTTCCTTTAACATTTCTACTAGATTTCTGAATGAATCAAGGCGAATGAAGAAAGGGTCACCAGATTCCTCACTCTTTCTTAACCACTTAGTGAAGGTGCTAAAACTAACCTCTGTTTTACTGGCAATCGTACTAATTGAGTAGAAATCCTGAAGTCTGGTAAAGAACTCTTTCGAGAAATCTGTCTTGAGAGAGACATACAGCAATTCAGAAGGCAAATCCCATAACGTGAACAATGCTGTTTCTTTCGCCATTTGGTACCCTAAATTAGGTTAGAAGTGGGTATAATAACTAATCAATGCGTAAGCTAACCTATATAATATAGTGTTTATCTATTAGATTAACGTCTCATTTAAGGGGTACGTACTGGCTTCCCCTGGTCGCACCGATGCCGGGGTTGCCGTGGCGGACGGCTTTGTTGGTGGGGGCGTATTCGCCGAGGTAGTGGCCGATGTGTTCGGCGGTGATGGTGAGGGGGAGGTATTCTTTGCCGTTGTGGATGGCGATGGTCATGCCGACCATTTCGGGGAGGATGATCATGTCGCGGTTGTGGGTGCGGACGGCGGGTTTTTGGCTGCGTTTGGTGCTTTGGTGGGCTTTGCGGAGGCGTTCGAGGAGCTTGCGCTGGCGGGGTGGGAGGCCGCGGCGGAGGCTGCGGCGTTGGCGGCTCGGGAGGAGCTGGATGAATTGGTCCATGGGCATGCGCTGGAGGGTGTCCAGGTCGTGCCCGCGGTATTTGAATTTCCTGGCCATGGTGTGGTCACGGCTCCGCGTGGGAGGCTGCCTCTCCCATGTGGGCTGGGATTTTTAAGGGTTTTCCCCCGCTCTGGGCTGGGCGCGGGCGAGGGGAAAAATGATAAGTAGGTCGTGCGGGCTTGACAGTGAAGGTGTTATCCGAATGGTGAAATCTCGGCTTAGGGCGGTGGTCACGGGTGCCGCCGGGTTCATTGGCAGCCACTTGGTAGATGCGTTGCTGCAGCGCCAGTACACGGTGGTGGGCCTTGACAATATGTCGACTGGCTGCGCCTCAAACCTGCAAGACGCGCTGGAATCCAAATCCTTTACCCTGATTGAAGGCGACATCAGGAACCTAGAAGAGGTGCAGGAGGCGTGCAGAGACGTTGACGTCATATTTCATTTAGCCGCCGCGACAAAGGTCGCGGAGTCCGTGCGGAATCCGCGCCTGTATCATGATGTAAACGTTACAGGTACACTCAATGTTATTATGAGCGCAATCAAAGCGGAAGCGCGGCGGCTAGTCTTTGCGTCTAGCGCCGCGGTCTATGGTACGCCCAGCCAAGTGCCTACGCCGGAAACCGCCCCAAGAAACCCACTTTCACCCTATGGAGCCAGTAAAGTCGCTGGGGAGCTATTCTGCCAAACGGTCACCCTAAACAATGCTATGGAGTCAGTGCTTCTCCGCTTCTTCAATGTATACGGACCACGACAACTAGCTGAGGGCGAAGCTGGTGTCGTAGGTAGTTTCATTCACCGAGCCTTGAATGGTGAATCGCTAGTTATCTTTGGAGATGGGCACCAAACTCGAGATTTCATTTTCGTTGAAGATGTAGTGGAGGCAATGATCCGCTCTGCTACATATCAGATAAGGGATACACTGCCTTTCAATGTAGGAACTGGACAGCCATTATCTATCTTGGAGCTAGCAAAGGAGGTTCAGAGACAAAACCCAAGAGGCTCCTCGGAAATTGTCTTTGAGAAGACACGTACCGGTGACATTTATCACAGTGTGGCGGCTGTAGAAAGGATGCAACACCATCTCCAATTCAAAGCGCAGCACAATATATCGCAGGGGCTCAGTAAAACTCTCAAAGAACAGAGTAGCTAGCTTGGTTACGACGGTAGAGTTGTACAATACCGTTATTGAAGACTAGACTTATGGTTGCATGAGTGGCAAGCCAGTCCACAATATCAGTATCCACAGGTGTCCACTGGACACCAGAAGGCAGCCAAAAACCGTTTTCTTTCATGTACTTATGGACCCCAGCGAATGTGAAGGGTGTGTCATAATCTCCTCCCACAAACAACTGGATTCCCCCAACAATGTCTGTATTTTGCTCTAAATAGTATTCGAGATAATATGTAAAGAGATGATCACCAATGATTACTGCACCAGTTGGTGCATGAGCTGCCAACCATTGATTACTAGCTTGGATTGGCGGGGTCACACTACAGCCGTAACCAAAGAATGGGTCTCGATTAAAGGCGAGCGTGGTGACTGGCAGTACTGCGAGTAGACCAATGATTAAACCTGCCTGGACGATGCGGGTCCGTCGAGGATGAGAAGCGGCATATGCGAAGACGCCAATACCTGCCAAGGCAGATAAAGGTGCAAGTGCAAAAATGAACAATCGATAAGTCAGAATCAAGTTGATTGATGAGTGCCCGCTGAAGAATGCATAAAACGATACTCCAAAGAGCGCGAACATCCATGAGGAGAGGAGGATTTTAGCTTGAATTGAAAGCCTGTCGATGGATGCTAGGCCCATCCAGGCAAGAGTGATTGTTGCTAGCATAGGAGCGAGTAATAGGAGGGTTGAAGCCGGGAGTACTGTAAGCGGGAAAATTGGACGAAAGATAAGGCTCCCCAGTAGCGCGACCACTGCGACGATCATTAGCCCACCAAGTACGAGTTTGAGATCGGTAGTAGTACCAGTGGCTAGGAGCCGGCGAAGGTTAAGCGCTCCAAAAAGAACGATATAGGCAAACAGTCCTACAACAAGGTTGGTGGTATCCACCGGTAATAATCCAACACAATTAAACATGATATAGTATATCAGAGCGAAGGCGAAGACGAAGAAGTAACTAAGCGTCTGAAAGAGCCATGACCAACGCGTTAGCTCCCCTCGACGAAGACTGAATATCTGAGTGGAAATTACAGCAAAGAGCAGAGCTGTGCCTGCCACAAGAAATGTAAGATGATGAATTGGTATTGTTACCCCTACGAAGAGTATCACAGGCAAGACAGTTGAAACACGACTTGGCGAACGAATAACGAAAGCGAAGAGTGTAGCTGATAGAAAAAGCCGGGCTAATCCTTCCTTGTACGTAGTACCCATTATCAGAGTCAGAGGGCTTGCAAACCCCAATAACAGAAGGCTGGTTAGGGCAATTAACCCACTCCCTGTGAGTCGACGGATTAGTAGATAGAAGAAGATGAGAGAAAGACTGCATAAAAGCGGGATAAGAAATTGTCCCACTAGTATAGTGTCTATTCCGAGAAAACTTGAGATGAGCGCGATGAGCATGTTCAAACCTGGCCAGTGGTCTGCATAATCCCCCCAAATGTCAAAGTGCCCCCACTGCAGAATACTGTCCGCCTTTGCAATATGTACCCAAGGATCAGGAAGGTACGGAGCTGCTAAAACAAGGGCAGGAACCAGCCTCAGACCAATGCACAACAGAATCGCAGCGACTGTTACAATTGCCTGCAAATTATCCCAGAAGGATTTTTGTGTGGTCTTCGTTTAGCTAACCTCCGATGTTCTACTGAAGAACGATGCCTGGTGGAGTGGCTGCTGCACGATATGCAGGAAGTAATCCACCAATTACTCCACTAATTATAGCAGCTATTGCAGCCGCGATCAAATTGATTGGTAGGTAATACGGAGCGATGTACGTTCCAGCCAGAATATACGTAACGAATATACTAATGGAGTCGGCAAGGACAACTCCTATTGCAACACCAAGAATTCCTGCGGCTGTACCAATGAGAAGCGCTTGGGCGAGGATTAGAGTAATAATATCTCGACGTGGAGATCCTAATGCGCGTAACACAGCAATTTCGTAGACACTTTCTTCAACAGTATTTTGCATAACAAAATAGACCCCAATTGCCATTACTAGTGATATGACAAGCCCCAATGCCCATAAAATAGCAAATAGTTGGGCGGTTACTAGCTCAATATACTTGCTCATTGCACGCTCTGGCAATACACGGATTCCAGGTACCGTAGCCTCTAAAGACGTTGCTGTGCTATCAGCCTGTGTGGGGTCATTTAGTTTTAGTTCTATTAGAGAATAGCTTACACCAAATGATGGAGCTAGTTGCCTTGCATGATACATAGATATGAGTATTTCAAAATCATGAGTTTGGTGAGACTCGAAGATTTGTAGACATTCCAATGTTACCGAGGCTGATTCCCAAGTTAGTGTTATATTGTCACCTGTTTCAACACTAAATTCACTAGCTAGTACGCACCCCACAAATGCGCCTGTTAGTAGATTCGGATGAGACAGGTTTAGGGGAAGCCCCTTCATCGATGCTAATACATCAAGTTCAGCACCGCGCACTACTACTGAAAAATCTTCGCTGGAATCGTTTAGCTCAGCACACGCACCCAGGAATAACTCTGGACATATTTGAACTACATTTGCATGATTAATAGCATCGACGGTAGAATTTGATAAT
>JABXGV010000180.1 GCA_016550485.1 archaeon | reverse complement strand
TGCGGTCCGATATCCTCACGGATGGGTGCCTTCGGACACCTAACTCAAAATAATACCCAGTACACCGAACACTACCGTCTCCGAAGTATCGCACTCCTCTCACTACTCTCCCATGTTGTCCTATGAATGAGGATATGAAGAATATTTAATATAGCACGCACTCTAGAACCACGATTGAGGGATTCCATGGATGAGCAACCCATTGTCCTAGAGTATCAAAGCGCGTCGGGTCTCACTCATCAAATGACTTACTATCCAGATTATACCACCATCCGCCTGCGCAACAAAGATATCGTGTCTATCGATTTAAGCCCTCTACAAGACCATCAACACCTTGAGAAACTCGACCTAAGCCGAAACAGACTTGAGAAAGTTGACCTGACTCCACTTCAACAATGTATCAACCTACGCCAACTCCTCCTTCACAACAATCGGTTAAAGAAGGTGGATTTGGACCCCCTCCAGCACTGTTCTCACTTACAACACATCACGCTCAACGGAAATCCGTTACGCAAGGTTGACCTCACTCCCCTCCAACATTGTCGTCACCTGCAGCGCCTCATGCTCCACCGAACACTCCTCCAGAAGATTGATCTAACGTCTCTCCAGAAATGCAGCAATCTGCAACAACTCACGCTCTCACGAAACTTCCTAGGGTCTAAACTTAACCTCCAACCCCTCCAAGCCTGTCAGAATCTGCGAGTTCTCGATCTTCACAACAGCCGGTTAACCCGCCTCGATTTAACTCCCCTCCAACATTGCCCCCAGCTAGAAAACCTCGACATCAGCATCAACCAATTAGAACAGATTGACCTGGCCCCCATCAAGGACTGTGTACGCCTTCAATACCTTCTCCTCCATAGGAACCAGTTGCAGCACCTTGACCTAACCCCTCTCCAACACTTCACCCAATTACGGCAGCTCAACCTTTACTCTAACCAGCTTCAACAACTGGACCTGTCTTCGCTCCAATACTATACTCGTCTCCAGCTCCTCAATTTAGCCGCCAATAAACTAGTGGCCCTTAACCTCGCACCTCTTCAGCATTGTTCAAACTTGGTGTCATTCAGCTTGGCTGTCAACCAGTTAACTAAGCTCGATCTTACACCGCTCCAGCATTGCCGTAATCTCAAATGGTTAAACCTCGAATACAACCAACTAGCAGAAATCGATTTGACCCCGCTCCAGCATTGCCGGCGACTCACACATTTCCATCTAGGTCAGAACCCAACCAAACAGATAGATCTCACACCCTTGTTTCAGTGCCCTACACTATTTGTACTAGGACTTCCCTCAACCGCAGAATTCACCGCATCTGCCCGATTCAAGGACGCTCCCGTGCATAAGCATGTCGCCTTCAGCAAATGGATCCTCGACAAGATTGTCTGGCAAGAAGACGAAGACTGATTTACTCGAAGCTACACGATTAAATACAGAGCCCACACATGGATGATATACCAGTACCCGGAGCGCTACCAGCATGGGTGGTCTATACCCGCCAGAATTCGAATGTGACGCAATCCTCAAGGATGGGCGCTGCGTCCATATCCGGCCCCTTAACTTCGACGAGTACGACCGCCTTGACGACCTCTACCAACGCTCCTCGGAAGAATCCCTCCGCAAACGCTTCGGATGGACAGAAGCCCGGGAATGGCTGCGCTCAATCAAGGGCTGCTCAGAAGACTCCCAACTCTGCCTAATCGCTCAGTATCCAAATGACAGCGAGGTCCCAGAAGTCGTAGGCGACTGCTGGTACTTCGTAGAGGTCGGTACAGGAAGCGCCGAGGTCTCCATCCTTGTCCGAGACGACTTCCAGAACCGCGGACTGGGGACCCAGATGATGGAACAGCTCGTCAAGATTGCCAAGGTCGAGGGGCTTTACCGCCTGTTCGTCCTCGTCAACTTGACGAACCACCCCATGCTCACTATTGTCAAACGCCTGAAATTCACCTTCATTCACAGCGCCGACGCCTCACATCTCTACCGCCTTGACCTCTAGGCTAAACCTTCTTTACCTCAGTTAAAAGGATGTTTCATTAATGAAACAGGAAAACTGCTTGCTGCTAAGGGGAAAAGAATTAAAGCCTCAATTACAAGCCTCAAGATAGGAGGACCATATATGTCCTGGGATCCACTACCACAGAAGCCAACCGATACAGACATCTCACTCAAGGTCATCGTCGTAGGAGACGCCGCAGTAGGCAAAACCAGCCTCACCGGCCGCTTCGTAACAGGCGCATTCTCCCACGCCTACAAGGCGACCATCGGCACTGACATCTTCCGGAAACTGGTCAAGGTTGATGGGAGACGGGTTGGCATACTAATTTACGATACCGGCGGCCAAGAACGGTTCCGCAACCTCGTTGAACGATACTTCATGGGCGCCATCGGTGCCCTTCTGGTGTATGATGTCACAAATCGGGAGAGCTTCGTCAATCTTCCGACCTGGAGCCGGCAGGTGGACCGCCACGCCTCAGGAGCGATGAAGATCATCTGCGGTAATAAAGTCGATCTTGCCAATCAACGAAGCGTCACCACCGATGAAGGCACTGGAATGGGGTTGCAGCTGGGCGGCACGTTTCTCGAGACCAGCGCTAAGGACGGTAGCAACGTCGAAGAAGCCTTCACGAAAATCGCCCAATTCGGACTAGACCGAGTACGAGGACGCGCTACATTCTAGCACTCTCTTCATGTTTTGACGAGGTTCTCCTTCGCACAAGAGTGGTCTTTATCAATACACTCTTGCGTGGGTCTTGCCTGCTTATCGTTTTTCTACTAAGCGGGCTCCACAGTTCTCGCAGAACTCCGCTGGGTCTTCTAGGAACGCACCACATTCATTACAATAGGCATAGCGACGTTTTCTCACTTTGGGCGTGGCGCGAACCTCCGTCGCGGGATGCTTAACCCTGCGAACCCGACGAGGCCTAGCCTCACCACCCCGGTACTTATAGAAGGCATTTTCAAGAATCGCACTAAACCCTTTCCGACGACGGCTAAATCCTTCCCGGGTCTCATGGGGCGAGGACTGCCTTACACTCAATATATATTCCCTCGGCTCCTCGCCTGAATCACGAGGCGGATCAACCACCAAGCGCACCATTGAGCCTTTCCCTGCAATGTGCCGCAATCGGTCATAGCTGATATACTCGCTGAGGGGGCCACCCTTATGGGAGAGGAGACCTCCCACCGACGTTTTTGCCTTGGAGTAGAAGGCGAGGCCACGGTTAGTGATAGCTAGTTCACCAACCTTGATGACAGAGGTTTCTCCCTCAGTCATCCGCTTTACCCACACAGCGCTGGTGTAGATGATAGTGTCCTCAAGCGGGATCAACTCCTTGAGTTCAGGGCTAAGCTCTTTTTCGGGAATGTAGAAGTCACTAGGCATTTTCAATCACGAAGACACTACTACTCTATCCCTAAAAAACTGCGGTTTTGCTGACGAAAACAAGACCGTACAGGATAGGGCAGCACACCCACTCGCTGGGTAAGAGATGAGTAGGATGGAGAGGGGCAACAACAGCATTGTTGCCCCAATCTGGAGATTGCAGTTTTAAACTGCGAGTTAATCTTTCTGGGGCATATTTAAAAAGTCTTGCCTTTCGGAGAGGAAAAAAACAGGTTTTACGCTAGATTAACGACTCCTAGTATCACTTCTAGCTGAAGTAAAGAACCCACATATACGACTATATTAGCACATTATTAAGGTTATATCGCTGCGTCTAGACTAATTTTCCCCTAGGTCTTCGCCAATTCAGAGTCTACCACCGCAATGGCTACAAATAATGTCCCCAGGATGAACCTGAGCGCCGCACCAAGGACAAATCACGGCGTCCTCTTTCCATTCCTCCTTATCTATTCTTTCCTCCTTACGTCGAATGTGAGTGGGCACAGTAGTTTGTCGTTTCCTCCTTCGTGGAAGGTAGCGTGACCGCCGCCGCCCTGTTACTGCGCCGACTACCGTTAATGGGATTCCGATGATAATCATGACGATTCCCACTATCATCAGGATAGAACCGATAAGTAGCTGAGGGCCAAAGAAAAAGAATGGGTCCCAAAACCACATATAAAACGGGCCAAAGAAGAATAGAAAAAAAGGCGTCATAACCAATCCAATGATGGCTAGTATTGATCCAATCACTATGCAAATAATTCCGCCAATCATCATGCCTTTACTCATAACCTAATCCCTGCGACACCCCTACAAACTCCTATTTATATACTTTTATGAGGGTAGGACAAAAAAAGGGAGGACGGAGGCGCAACCAGCCTCCGGGTTTTACAGTTCCAACTAAAGGTGCTTGTATCGCCGCGTGACCAAACCCAGTCCTAGGGCAGCCGCGACACCCACAACGATGGCAATCACGGGGAATCCAGGAATCGGTGGGGGCAATGGCAGCACAGTGACAGTAAAGGTGCCCGTCAGGACATGACCGTAGGTGTCATTGACGGACACCTGCACCCCATAGGCGCCCTCCGCCAACGCTGACGCGTTGGTAATGACACCCTCAGCATCAATCGCAAAGTTCGTGGTGTCGTTGAGCCAGAGCATATCCAACAATCCCTCAGGGTCAGTGGCGTCCAAGTCATAGCGGAAAGCCACATTTACGAATACTATTTGGTCGGTGGGCATTTCGTCCCAGATGGGTGGCAGGTTGTCATGGGCGACGCGGATCAACCATCCGTCATCACCTGTAGGACTTTGGGTCGAAAGTTGGCCCGTCAGGAGGAAGCCGCCATCGATACAGGTGATGAGCGAAAAGCCCCACTCTTCACCAATACCACCATACGACTGGTTCCAGACATGGTTCCCACTGGCATCCGTCCGCAACAAGCATATATCCGATTCCCCAGCCCCAAATCGGGTGTCGGTTGGTGGTGGTCCGATGGCGTCCCAGTTGTAATTCGCGGTGCCTGAGAGGGCGAAGCCGCCATCACCACACTCTACTAGATCCCACGCCTCATCGTAATAGGAGCCAGGGGAGACTACAAAGGTCTGATTCCACTGGTGAACCCCATTAGCATCAGTGCGCAGCAACCACATTCCTACAAAATGAGGAGAAATAATATTTACATGTACACCTGAGAGGGCGAAGCCCCCGCTGCTACACTCAATGACTGAGAAGCATTTGTACGCTTGGCCATCAGCTATGTACGTCTTGTTCCAGAGCTGATTTCCACCCGCGTCCGTTCGCACAAGGATCCCTTCCCAAAAACCAGAACCATTAAGATTGCCACAAACCGCGAATCCTCCACCACTACATTCGACGATTGAATAACCCCAATCCTCATCACCGTATCCAAAGGATTCATTCCACAAATGCTGACCCAAATCATTCGTCCGAATCAGCCAAAGATCTTCGCTATTGGTTTTTGCTGTCGTGGTGTAGCCAATGATGGCGAAGCCGCCACTGCTGCACTCTATCACTTGCAAACCTGTATCATGGTCATCGAGGTCGCCGTTGAAGGTCTGGTTCCACTGTTGGTGACCGGTCGAATTGGTGCGGAGTAACAACACATCATCCCCCGTAGAATCCGTACGTGTGCGTCCGGTGATTATGAATCCACCGTCACTACACTCGGCGAGGGACCATCCCTGCTGGTCATACGTACCCCCCCAACTGTGATTCCACAACTGATTGCCATGAATGTCAGTCTTAACCAGCCATGCATCTTGGAGGTTCACAGGGAAGCTGATAGCACCAGTGAAGACGAAGCCGCCGCTGCTGCACTCCACCACATCACTGATGAAATCGAACTGGCTAGAACCGAAGGTTTTGTTCCAGCGGGTCGGGAGCACCGCTTGACGCGTCGAATCCTCCGTCTTAATCAGTGTTCGCTCTTGGTTGTAGACAGTCGAGTTAGGTCGGGTGGCCAAGAATCCTGATGTGGTAAGAACCACGACCAGGATGAGCAAGAGACCTAGTACCGGATACCGTGGTTTCAAATTCATAAGCCCCAAATAATCCAAGTAAGAGATGATTATCCCTTAACATCGTTAAAAGCTTTTAATTCCGGAACTGGAACCGAGAATGACACGAAACATTGCCAGCACAACCTTTTTCTCAACACCAAACAAGCTAGACGCTGGAGTTTGATTCTATGCCCCTGAAACCTGGATTAAAACCCGAAGAAGTTGCCACCCTCTTCTACAAGTACCTCATGGAGAACAAGCGGGAGGTCTGGCTCGAAACCTTTACTACCTGGCACCAGAAAGTCGACAAGGAACGATCTGGGGGAAGCGCCCAGCTCTACTGGACCGCGGGACGGAAGAACGTGGACCAGCACGGTTACAGCTACCGACCCTA
>JABXGV010000179.1 GCA_016550485.1 archaeon | reverse complement strand
ACCTCCATAGCCTAGACAAAGGGGAAGGAGTAAGGAGCAGTGGAACAGTGGGAGAAAGAATGATTTTAAGGTTCTAAGAGCATAGGTCGTCTAGTTTCAAAGCACATCCAATCAAGCTTTTAAAAGTGGTAATAATGTCCGATTCAACAACCCCAAAATCTGACCCTGATTCAGTCACTGTCCGAAGCTACCCAAAAACAATGCTTATGTACCCTACGATGTTGGTATCAATCATCATCGGTCTCGTAGAATTATTCATGTATATCCCATGGAGTGCTGCAGGTGTCTGGGACTACTGGAGGTTCACACTCGGATTCATCTGGTTCTTTGTGTTTGCTTGGAATTTGTACATCCTCACCTTCGAATTCAGTAAAGGCGTCGTCGCTCTCCTCATGGCACTTATAATCATCATAGTACTAGTCATTGCCTTAGTATACGTAGCCACCAACGGTGCAATATTCATCTGGATTCCACTCGCCGATTTTGGCTTATTCTTTGAGCCCTACATCCTCTTTTGGTTTGGATTCTTCTTTATCCTCCTCTTCATTATCGCCTGGGTGAGCACCCGCTTCTACTACTTCCGCGTCACTCACAACGAAATCGTCTATAAGAAGGGCCTCCTCGGTGACTCCGAACGCTATGGCACCACCGACGCCCATGTCCACAAGGAAATCCGCGACCTCTTCGAATACTTCCTCTTCACTTCCGGACGACTGACAATAATAGTCTCAGGACGCCAGACCCCAATAATAATCGATAATGTCCCCCGAATCAACAAGGTCGAACGCAAGATACTAGACCTACTCAAAGTCCTAGAGGTACAGTAAACAGTAGGATGAGACCTGCTCATACTCGGCGGCATCATGCCGCCACCCACCCCTTTTTTCTAGATGTTGATTGCCTGCTAAATCATCGGAAGCGATTACGCAGCAATAGGATGGTAGCCGTATAGAGGATCAGAAAATACCCAAACAGAATGCTTGCAGAAATGAGTGGAGGATACAACAGGAGAGTCCCCATAAGGCTAAACCTCAGCAAATCCACTGCGTAGGTCAAAGGTAACAACAGTCCAAAGGGAATGAGGATCACTGGAAGCTGGGTGAAGGGGAAGAACACACCACACAAGAAAATCATGGGAAACCGGAAGAAGTTCAGAAGCGTTTGGGCTTCAAAGACCTCACGAACCCCGACGGCGATGAGAACCCCGAAGGCGGAGCAGGTGAAGGCGGACAAACTCACAGCCACAAGAAGAGCAGACCAGTTAATAATCAACGCGCCGAGATAGACGGTGACGATAATGAGCATCACCGCCGCCATCATGAACCCAAAAATCGTCGCTGCAAGGATTTTAGCCAAAGCTAGCCCAGGAATACTGATGGGCGCAGCGATAAGGCGATCAAGTGTACCAGTGCGTCGCTCGAACGTCACATCGATAGCTGCCATCGATGTGGTACCAAAGAGAACTGCAACCCCGATAAGCCCTGGCGCTAAGGCAACCATGTCTAGGGGTCGGACAAGCAGGAAAATCAAGGTGATGGTAACAGGGAAGAAAATTCCCCAGCTCAGATTCGGTGGCTTCAGATAATAAGCCACAAGATCCTTCACAGTAATCGCATAGATCGCCCGCAGCTCCGACATGAATAACTCGCGCTTCTCCATGAACACTACCCCTTCTCTTGCAACATGGACTCGATTGGCAATCCAGTAATCGTGACAAAGGCATCCTCAAGGTTTGAGGCTCCGGTCTGTTGACAGAGTTCCGCAGGCGTGGCTAATGCCACCTGCTGCCCCCGATTGAGAATTAGAACCCGATTACAGAGCGTCTCCGCCTCCTCAATGAAATGTGTCATCAATAGAATAGTCGTTCCCGCTTCATGTAAGGACCTAATCATCTGGTGGAGCAGGCGTCGACTCAATACATCCAATCCGACTGTTGGCTCATCTAAAATAAGGATGCTGGGCTGGTGGATTAACGCCGCAGCTAGTACTACGCGCCGCTGCAAGCCCTTCGACAGCCGCCGAAACAGCATATCCCGTCGATCCTCTAAATCCACCTGGTGCAGGATAGCACGAATCCGGTGTCCCCGTTCACCACGCGGTACACCATACAACTGCGCGACGAAGACTAGATTCCGCCACACCGATAATTCCTCGTACAGATTCGAAATCTCCGGCATCAACCCAATCTGCTGCTTCACCAGCCGAATCTGCGACAAATCAATTCCCGCGATGTGCGCAGTCCCTTGCGTTGGTCGCAACAACCCCGTCAATAGGTGTACCATCGTCGTCTTCCCCGCCCCATTCGGGCCCAACACTCCCAAGACCTCCCCCGCTTGCACCGAAAAAGTGACCGCTTTCACTGCCGCCACGTGACCAAACTGTTTCGTGAGCGCTTCAACACGGATTATCGGGTCCATCATCACACCAGCAGTAGCAGACAACGAGGCATAAATGTTTAGGGTTAGAGTGAACCAAGACCCAGTGACGTGAAGCACGCAGAGTACATTACGCTTCCAGCCTTTTTCCTAACAGCTCTTGTCTATGCTGTTCCTCTCTTGGCCAGGAAACGAAGAAATACCCGGATATCACGGGCTCGAACATAGAGCGCGGGGACTCTCTTCTGGTATTCAATAAAAACGGTGCCAAATCGCTCACGGAGCTCCTTCTCCTCAACACAAAAAATATGCACCAGCAACCCCAACAAGAACACAACGAAAAATACCAGCGAATACAATGAGCAACGCAGCGCCATACCCCCTGCAGCGATGGCTAACACGCCGAAATATGTTGGATGCCGGAGGACCGAGTATATCTCGTGCTGCTGCACCTCCGACTCCGTCGGATAGTAGAGATACACCATGGCTAGGTAATCCACCCCAAAGGTGAGCAACGCGCTCCTGATGGTTAACACACCCAAGACTAACAAACTGATACTCCCGACAACTCGAACCATAAAACCACACACAGCAGGCACACCCAGAACAGCTAGGAGGGACCCTGCGAGAAGAGTGGTAACAGAATTTACTGGCGGTCCAATGGGGAATACATCTAGTGGGACATAGATGTGCATACATAACGCAAAGATCCACGCGACACCAACAAAACCGCGGGGTATCACCTTCTGATAAGCGAGATCTCCAAATTCTGCCAGGTATTGATTTCTGTTGTGCCACACGCTCCATATCAATCGAAAAGCGACCAACTCGCATGTCAAAGCCCCAAGAACCGGAAGTAGTGGTTCAATTAAAACGAAGAACGAGATGTGCGAACAGAGTCTTGCCACCGAATCCACTAGCAACATAAAAGTCAATCCTGTGATGGTACCCACGGCAATCAAGACGCCTAGCCCAACCCACCTCCACCCCACATACGTTGGTAGCTTCGCCCTAAGCTTGTCCACACCTTTTATCCGCATCGATACAACCCAGTAAACAGAATATAATAGCCACCTTATTATTAGTAAACTAGCTTAAGAAAGCGATGAACTCCAACAGGAAGGAAACACTCATTATTCAAGAAAAACAGTTTGACCTAACAGAATTTCCGTGAAGGCGAATTAGGTGAAAAACAAGGTATGTGAACTTGAAAATATCACCGTACATTATGAGGTACGGGGCAAACGAAGTGAGCCCCCTATAATCATGTTACATGGGTTCACGCTAGACCGCCGCATGATGATAGGATGTATGGAGCCCATCCTTAGACGCCGGAAGGGATGGCAACGAATCTACCTTGACCTACCCGGTATGGGCAACACCCCAGCTAAGGACTGGATTACCAACTCCGACCACATGCTGAAGGTAATATTAGACTTCATTGACGCGGTCATCCCGGACCAATCCTTTGCCCTCGCAGGCGAGTCCTACGGGGGATACCTCGCCCGCGGCGTCGTCTACCGTGCACTGGAGCGGGTAGATGGGCTACTCCTAATCTGCCCAACCATCATCGACAACAAAGCACTCCGCACGGTACCCCCCTCAGTAACCCTCGTCAAGGACAAGGCACTCCGCGTTTGGCTCACCAAGGACGAAATCGAGTTCTTCGAATCCTTCGCCGTCGCCGAAAGCCCAGAAATCTGGGCGCGAACCCGGGACGAAGTCTACGCGGGCTACCTCGAACGCGACGACGCCTGGCTCACACGCTTTGAGAAACACCGAGCCTACACCTTCGACGTCGATAAACTCCCCGCCCCCTTCGAGAAACCCACCCTCGTCCTAATGGGCCGCCAAGACGCCTGGGTGGGATACCACGACGCCCTCGCCCTCATCGAAAACTATCCACGCGGCACCTTCGCTGTGCTCGACCGGGCAGGACACAACCTCCAAATCGAACAAGCGCACCTCTTCAACGCCCTCGTCGGAGAATGGCTACACCGCACCGAAGAAACACTCCACTCACCCTCTAGCACACGAGGCTAGACCCAATCACTGGTCTTGAGCTTCGCGGTGAGATAGGTGTCCGCAAGAAACTCGAACCTAGTGCTTCTTACGGTTCCGTTAAGGCTGTCTAACGCCATCGATCTTCTACATCCGTTGCTGATCAAATCCGTCATGACTAGAGGATGGTCAAGTCCCACACCCGTATCGTCTTATCCCCACTACCCGATATCAGATAGCGTCCATCCGGAGTCACTGCCAACGAAGCAACACCACTAGTATGACCCGTGAACGTGTGGAGACAAGTGCCCGTTTCTAGCTCCCACAGCCGCACCGAGCCATCCTGACCACCTGATATGAAGTGGCGACCATCGGGCGTCGCTGCCACCGCCAACACCCAGTTTTGGTCAGAGGCGATTTCGCTAAGTTGTTTTGTCTCTAAATCAAATACCCCTAGTATCCCTTTGTCGGCTTCAAATCTAGTGCCCATGATGAGACGACGACCATCCGGCGACACCGCTAAGGACAAAATCACCGGAGTATTATACACATCAAAATCGACCCACCGCCGACTAAACCCAATGCTCGCGGGAATCTTACTGCCCGTTTCCAGTGACCACATATGCACCTCATTATTGTCACTGGCAAAGAGATAGCGCCCATCCGGCGACACCGCCAACGCCGCCACCCCCCACTTAAAGCGGCCACGATTCTTCAGCCGCCTACCCGTCTCAAGCTCCCACTCGGTTATCGACCCGAAATTGCTACCCGTGAAGAGCCGACGACCATCGGGTGTCACCGCCATTGACTCCACATCGTTGTTTAACAGAGTGCGAAGCCATTGCCCCGACTCCAACTCCCATATCCTCACACCATCCTCAGCCCCACGACGAACCGGATACTGTGGATCCAAATCACTCGCGATGACCCAACGACCATCAGGCGTCACCACCACGGCCCCCACCCCACCCTTACCACCAACCAAGGTACGCAGACACACACCCCTTTCCAGCTCCCACACCCGCACCGAGCCACCCCGACCACCCGAGACGAACTGACGTCCATCCGGCGACACCGCCAACGCCTTCACCGACCCCACATGACCTGTCAAGACACGAAGCGAATTACCTTCAGCCACCACAAAATACCTCCATAAGAGGAGCACGTACTAACACCGCGTACGAGCAGTAACCCTCACCGAGTAGTCAACACACTACACTTTAATCTCTTACCCCGCGCTCCTCAACCATCCATCAACCAGATGATGCTAAATCCAGTCGCCCGTCTCTAACTTCGCGGGGAGATAAGTGTCAGCGAGGAACTCGAAGCCATGCGAGGCCAGCGCCTGAATTTCTGCCTTTTCCTTCCGCTGAATCATCATTTCCAGGTCCGCGACCCATCGCGCGTTGCTCTTGACGAAGGGCTCTTTCAGGATTTGTTTTGCTCGTTTAATGTCGTCCGCCGACATCCTAAGCCGACACGCCTTTGGAATACTGTACTCATCCAGATCCGTGCTAAGCACTCCCAGCAACTTCATACCAGGCGTTGCTAAAAACGGGCTCTCAAAACTTAATCTCTTGCTGCCGCGAAGATACACGCTGAAGATCCAATGCCCAAAGGGGTCCGCATCGACAAGAGCCATCGCGGGGAGTTTGAGTTCTTTGGTGATGCGGCGGGCGAAGATGCGGCTGGCGATGTCGGGTGAGCCGCGGGCGGTGAGGATGATGCAGGGGTAGCGTTTCCACCATTTGGTTTCGGCGAGGCGGAGCATGGCGGCGTCTTTTTCGACGATGAGGAGGAATTCGGCGTCGGAGTCTTTGATGGTGACTTTGTCGAGGAAGGGGGTGATGCTCCAGCCGCCGGTGCCGAGGCGGGTGAGGTCGATTTCGTCGCCGCTGTCTTCGATGGTGAGGCGGCCGAGGGCGGTGCCTTTGGCGCTGGCGACGACGTGGGTGGATTCGCGGTTGGTGCCGAGGAGGGGGCCCATGTCGTCGATGGCGTTGTCGCTGTTGCGTTGGTCTTCGAAGAGGGGGACGTCGTTGTAGAAGACTTCGCGTTTGGTGGCGTGGATGCCCTTTTCGAGGAGTTCGTGGATGATTTCGAGGACGCGGAAGAGGCGGGAGACGTCTTTGGCGGTGCGGAGGCTGCCCAGGGAGCGGATGGTGGTTTTCTCGCCGAGGAGCAGCAGGTCGTTTTCTTCATCGTAGATGATGTTCCCGCTGGTGCGCAAGGGGAGTGTGAGGGAGGGGACTTTGCCTTTCTCGATGCCTTTCATGATCTGGCGGGTGAGTTCGTGGATTTCCTTGTGCAGCGCCTCGTTATCCTTCTCTGTAACAAGGGTTACGCCATCGGGGAGTTTGATGCGGCGCTCCTTGGCTTTGGCGATTTGGCTTCGTAGTTGTTTGACGGCAGTGAAGGATCCCTGCTTTGGCGGAGCGAGGCGTGTCTGTCCCCGTTTGGGGGTGGTTTTGGGTGTTCTTCGGCTCATTCTGCGGTTACCTCCCCCTCTTCGGGGCCACCCGATGGTTGGTCGATGTCATCGGAGGGCTTGACGCCTGCTTGTTTTATGATGATTGCTTCGAGCCGCTGTGGGAGTTGGGTGAGTTGTTTTTGTGAGATGGTGGTATCGGATTTTTGGATGGCGATTATTGATTGGGCTACTTTCCGGGAGTACCGTAGTAGGGTGTCGGCTCGGCGTGCTCTTTCTCGGCGTTGGAGGACTTGGGCGATGTGGCGGCGGAGTTTTCGGCCAACTTCTTCGAAGCCCAGTTTGAGTTCTCGTATGAGGATGTCATCTTCGGCGAGGGCTTGTTTGGATTGGGCTTTGAAGATTAGGTGGACGAAGGGTCCTGCTACGTTGGCAAAAAGCCTGAAGGGTCCTGTGGGTAGCCGGTTGGCTCCGGCGTCCACCTTGTATGCTCGCCAGTTGACAGAGGCGGCAGCCTTCCAGATTGCGCAGTCAGAGTTGTCCCGCAGTTTGGGAGTACGGTTGACGAAGCGGAAGAGGACACCGGCGCCAGATTGGGAGGAGAGGTCTGGGTCATAAACGGCGGCAACTTCAACGGCGAAAGCCAGCCCCTTACTGCTTGTGGGTGGGCGACTGGTGGCTTCAACGAATTCGGCCTTGAAAATCTCCTTGAGGGTTTTTCTGATAACCTCCTCACCGACGGGAACTACAGTTTCGGTTGGAGGGGCGTAATACTTCTCGGCGATGAAACTTGCATAGAGTGCCTTGATTTGGTCGAGGGTGAGGCGTTTGGGTCGAGTTCCTATTCTGAGACGCTTCACGCCCTTTGGCATCTTGGCGGATTTGATGATGCGTTCTGCGCGCTTCTGGCTCATTCGACAGTAGCTCTTTAACAGGAAATCCTCTAGCCGGGTGTGCTTTGTGTCACGAATCTGATCTTGGAAATCGCCAATGCTAGTTGAAGTTGGATGAGGCATTGCATAACTGGGTTCTTTTACAAACTCTGAAACCCGTCGAGGATAAAGGTGAATCTTCCCATATGGATCGATGAAAATGATATTGACATGGGAGTTCAGGAAGGAAGTTTGGCGTATATATTCATCAGCGTAGCTTCGCCTATATTGTATGTTCAAGTAAAAGAGTTGAAGATAGGTTCCATGGGTGAAGGAAAGAGGCGCTTTGGTTTCAGTAAGGACATACTCCTTCTGGTTCTTCCCGGTTGTGAAAAAGACTGAAACATGGCCTTGGCGCTCCGAAGGGTACCGGGTTGCCACGATTATCGGTCGCCCGGTAGTGTTTTGTGCGTCGCTAAAGGCGCTGGAGGCTCCAAAGCCTTGGCTGCCACGTGTTTGCCTTAGCTGCTGGCTCTTACTACTCGCGAGGTAAAGACCAAATTGCTGTAGGTCACGTCTTGTCATGCCTATACCTGTGTCAAGCGCTTCGAAGGAATACATCTGAAGGTTGCGGCCATCCACCTCGTCAGGGAGAATGTCAGGCTTTTCAAGCTCTTGTAGGTTAATCAGCATGACTGGCTCATGGTTGATGAGGTTCCGGATTGGTGCCACCAATCTTTTTACTCGCGCAGAAATCGTGGAGGCAGTCCATGACCCCTTTCCAATCTTCGTTGGAGGAGGAGGCAATCTCGAGTATGGCACTTCTTTGGGGGGGCCTGGGAGAATTATGGGCTGCCCTGCTTTGGTTTTGTCCTTCCGGATCTGTTTCCAGTAATAGGTTTCAATGGCGTCTAGCGAGTTGTCACTGAATTCGGCTACGTACTGGGTGTGCTTGTGAAGCTCCATTGAGAACCCGACGAGCTGAGTGCGCTTCCTAAAGAACTCGGCGACTTCGCCTCGTTGGATAACACTCTTCCGAGATCGCGTTCGAGTTGCACCAGTTCGTGGAGACGTCTTGCTTGTCTTTTCCTTGGGCATGGTGGTTACCTTGCATTCCGTTTTCTGCCGACCAAAACCTGTAGTTTTACAGGAAAGGCTATCCTGCCTTAAATGTTTGTAAACTCGAAGGAAACATCTTCGCGCTGTTAAGGTCCTCGCTGGTACTTTCAGGTCTAGGGGTGTTTTCGGCTACAGTGTTCAGCAATGTTCTTTGTGAATGTGTTTATTAGCTTAGCGGACTAGTGGAAGGGTAAACCAGTTTCACCTTATTTCGGTGAGAATTGTGTTGCGGGGCTCTTCCCGAGGGCAGCTACTACATCTCTAACGGTTTGGATATCCTTTAGATGTACAAACTCGTCCTTTGAATGGTATTGTGTGTCATCTCGGATTGTACCGTAGCTTACGACTGGTAACCCTGCTTCTGCTAGAAGTCCTCCATCATTACCTCCTAGGTCTGCGGCAATGGGAAGTTTTTCTCGGGTTACATTCCCTGCTAGCTTTGCGAACAGCCGTACGAAGGGATGTTTTGCGTCGGTGTAGTAGCCGTTTAGCGTGTTGATGATTTCGAACTCGTCTATCGAAATCTCTTGGGCTTTAGCGAGTTCATCCATGAAAGTCCATAGGTCTCTTTGGGCTTGCTCGGTACTTTCCTCTGGAATTAAACGTCGATCGAATCGTATTTCACATTCTCCTGGGATGATGTTCTCTTTCTTCCAGGCCTTAATCATCGTCACTGAGAAGCGCCCGTGCACCCGTGAATAGGGTGCACCAGGCGGTGCACGCAATTTACTTTTGATACGAGCCGCTATGCGATGATACCGTTTTAATTTCTCAATATATTTGGTAGCTAGGTAGATGGCGTTATCGGCTTTTTCTGGGTATCCGCTATGTCCACTTCGCCCTTTGATTAGCAAGCGTCCCCAGAGCGCCCCACTCGCCCCAATGCTGATGTAGTTGGGGGCACTATCTAGGACGACAGCTGCGGTTCCACTGATACCAACGTCGTTGAAAAGGTAGCCTATTCCAGCGCGGCCCCCTATCTCTTCGTCAACTGTTACGATTAACTTTAAGTTAATTTCAGGTTCTTCCTTTACGAGTTCCCCCATGGCACTCAATGCCGCGACGATGTTTGACTTGCAGTCTGCAGCGCCACGACCATAAGCCCTAGTTCCTTTCACCGCCAACTTGAAAGGATCTGTTTGCCATTGCGAGGGCTGAGCTGGAACCACGTCCATATGAGTTAAGAGAAGTATTTCCACATCAGAAGAGCCGTCAAGGCTAACAACTACATTTGGTCGCGGCTCACCATCCACGGTCACGCCTCGACCATCTAGAATCTCGGTTCCCAACCCGAGCCGTTGAGCCTCTAGCCTAATTAGCTCAGAGCACTCCACGTACCCGCGCCGTGAATCGCTTGTCACGGTTGTGTTGATTTCAACCAGCTTATTTAATAGTTCTAACTCGAATTGCAAGCTTTTGGCAGGCAATTAATAATACCTCCATGTGAACTGAAATAACCTCTACACGGAACTAATTAAACCGATGGGTCACCAGTAGTACATGACCATTTCACTAGCTTAAAGGAGTTAAGATTGGTGAGTAAGAGCGAATCAACTAATCAAGAGGAAGACGCGACAGCACCATTGAAGGAATCACGCCGTAGTCTTCTTGGGTTCATTATATTTAGTGTAATAGAAGAGGCGGTGATTGGTATAGTGGCGTTTCTTGTTTTGAGCTTCTTCTTTCCCCTTCTGCTCATTCCTGGTGTTATTTGTGTTTCAATTGGACTAGCCATCTTCACAATTGTAAAAATCCATCTTTACTCGACTAGTAGGAGATTGCCGGTTGAAGATTCTCTGGTGGGAAAAACAGCGATAGCACTGGAAGATTTTCGACAAAGGAGTCCTAATCGCTGGGAGGGAATGATTCGGGTTCAAGGTGAAACCTGGCGGGCTCTGGCTGAAGTGAAAGTGTCAAAGGGAGAGTCACTACGAGTAACCGCGTTACAAGGGCTTGTTCTTCGAGTTGCTCCCCTTCTACGCAACACATAACCTGTAAGCACGTCTATCAGCTTGGCGCGAGAATGCTGAACACATTAACATTGGCAGTTATGGACGCTGCGAGTCATCCCTTGCCAGCTGCCTTAATGCAGATGCGGCTAGTTTCAGGAAGGCCTCTGAGACCCCATAAGCGGTTGCCGCTGAAGTTTCGATATAAGGAATTTTCCACCATTTCTCTAGCATTTCAGCAGCTTCACGGGGGACCAAGCGTTTATCTTCCAAATCCACTTTGTTTCCTACAAGTACAATTTTCCCTTCAGGAACCACGCGCCGGAAATCAATGATCCAATTCTCCAATGACATAAAGGTTGCAGGACTTGTAAGGTCGAAGACAAGAAGCGCCCCATGAGCACCAATATAATAATGCCTTCGAACTTGGTGAAATGTTGGCTGACCGGCGATGTCCCAGACGACGAGTTTGATCTGCTTACCTTTGAGATCTATTGTTTGTACAGCGAAGCTGGCGCCCAGCGATTGTTTATAATCAGGCGAAAAAGCGTTCTGCGTGTATCGGAGGACAAGGGAGGTCTTTCCGACATGTCCATCGCCCATCATACAAACTTTCAAGCCATAACTTGCTTCAACAGTGATTTGCTCGTGGATGTCCGTCGAGGGTAATTTTGACAAGGTAGCCCAAGCGCCTCATTATACAAGGAAGAATATAGGTTTTCCCATTCGCTAAAAATTAACGTCAAAAATTACGGGGCTGGGAGTATAAGCCCTAGAAGCGTTATTTGGTAAAGGCTGAATAGTATTGGCACTAGCGCACAGAGGAGCGGAAGGGGAAGGCCTGGCAAGATTCGGTTGGGGTTTCGTGCAATAAGTCGGGTGTTAATAATACATCCAACAAGCACCGCGACGATTGTACACACACCTATAATAGGTCCAAAGAAGCGAACCGCATATGCGGCAAGAGCGGAGTAGATAACAAGGTCTCCAATGCCAATCATCATGTCCCCTATTACAAAGACGAAGGCGCCCCTTGAGATGGAACGAGGGTCAGCGTGAATGACAATAGAACCTAGCTTTCTCGCAAAAAAGGTGTCAGCTGCGGACAAGACGATAATCAAAGAAAGTGAAGAAAACCAAGGGAAGGTGGCTAGGAACACTCCAAGTATGATACCGTAGAGCCCAAATACCGCATTCCGTCCACCGGGTCCCATTGCGTCAGAGATAATTAACGCGATGGCCATCATGGCAAAGAAGATGGATATCAAGGAGATAATTGAAAAGATGATATTCCCTCCGGCTTGAAAAGAAAGAATAAGGAGTCTTGATTGGCCTAAAAAGATGCAGAGCAGAAAGAAGACTGGTGAAAGGAATGCCCCTATTATCAAGCGGTCTAGTAATTCTCCTCCGCGCTTAAAGGCTAGAAATGTTGCAGCTGTTGCAATTGCCCCTACTATGCCTATCACTAACATGGATATTACTTCTTCAATTAGCCCTTCCCTTGTGGGTAGGGTAATCCCATAGAGGTAGGGGTTCGCCGTAACCACTAGTGATGTAATCAAGAAGGATATTAGCATAGCAAGTGCTGGTAGGATAAGATACACCAGTGTTTGTCGCAATCCGAGATCTACTTTATCGTCCATGATAGGTACGTCCGTTGGTTTACACTAAAACCTTTTGAAACAGGCAACTGCAGAACATGAAACATTCCTCTACGAGATTGAAAAGGAATGTGTATTTTCTAGTCAGCCGCAAAGATTGGAAAAAAAGAAAGGAGAGGTGTCGGGGTCACCGACACCTAATAGGATACGAGTTTAGTCTTCTACCAGCTACTTCCTGCGTAGATACCAGACGGAGCCTAGCAGGACGACGATGATGACGACCACACCAACAATGATGTAGATTGGCAGGTATGAGGCACCTGCTACTTCTTCTGGTGGTGCGTGACCTGAGATACCCTTGTGGTAGTACTCCCAGAAGTGGAGCTCCACGTATTCACCCTCGATTCGGCGGTACCAGGCGAAGGGACCAGAACCGACCGGGAGTGGGTTAGTGAAGGTCACTGGACTAACGATACCACCCCAGATGTGCTCGGGTAGGATTGTCCAGCCACGGGTCAAGTCGAAGGCCCAGTAGCTGCGGCCGTTGGTGATGATCTCCACATGGGTGTCGTCGATGGCGGTACAGGAGTTCAGATAGGGGATGCTCGCAGAGTAGGTGGGAATGTTGTGGTCGAGGATGTAGTTGTAGCTGAATTCAACGTCATCAGCAGTGACTTTACCACCGGCTGCGCCACCCAAGTCGTGCCAGCTAGCGTTGTCGAAGAGGGTATAGGTGAACTTCATACCCTCAGCGCCTCCTGGAAGGAGTACTTCTTCACTGGTCCAATCGTAGGCGAGTCCACCGTTGTTCTTGGTGGGCTGGTGCTCATCGTCGTTCATACCGGTAAGTGAGGAGTAGACTTGGCTGAGCGGATAGCCACCGTAGACGCTTGTAGAGGTGAGTGGGTTCTGGCTGTCCATGGCTGAGGAGATAATGGTGTGGAATGTACCACCACAGCCTGTAACGGGATCACGTTCAGCCTGACCCTCCTTCAGTCTGACCAGACGAGGAGTCCAGCGGTTCATCGGACCGATACCCCAACCAGGAATAGGAACGAAGCCCTCGAACTGGTCAGTTCGGTAGGCGTTGACTTCCCAGTTGCTGTACCAGACAAGCATGGGTACCTCTTCAGCGAAGATCTGCTGTGCTGTGTGCGCAGCAGTAAGGACATCAGCGTAGTCAGGGTCATTCATCATGATATCTACTTGTAGATCGTAGTCAGGGTTTGCCCAGTTAAGCATGTTGCCTTCTGGGTTGGCGATTTCGTCAGTGATGAAGTTCTGTAGGGCTAGTGGGTTCGGTGACACACCGAAGGCGTAGTTAGCGCCGTCGTAGTTGCGCGGAATGGTGTAGACAATGTCCAGTAGGGTGTTGAAGGCGACTGGCATCGGGGTTACCCGGATACCAGCAGCGTCCCAGTAGGGTGTCTGTGAGGTCATCGCAGCGCCCCACTGAGGAGCCTCAATGGAGTACATGGGTCGGAAGTTGATTTGGTCACCGTTGGGTGCCTCAACGTATCCGTCACCGTCCAAGTCGATAAAGCCAGCAGCGGCTAGCTCTGCCTGGGCTGCTGCTACTTGTGGGTCCTTGTAGCTAGGAGTGGTAGCATCATTGTGCCACACACCACAGGAAGCAGGGACCGGGATGTCGAGAGCAAATCCGAGACCCTCCCACATGATAGTGGCGACCTCGTACTTGTCAGCAGCAAAGGCCAGGGCACGTCGGAACTCTGCGTAGGTCCATGGGTAGCGC
The DNA here is from genome assembly GCA_016550485.1 of archaeon. Lineage (GTDB taxonomy): Archaea > Asgardarchaeota > Hermodarchaeia > Hermodarchaeales > Hermodarchaeaceae > YT-063. The sequence continues at coordinate 239 of JABXGV010000179.1, read as the reverse complement.
TGGCAGTTAATGGCCATGAAGCCAAAGCCAAGGCGCTCAGTCTGCGTTACTTCGATGTTCGGGTTAGCCGCCAGCTCATCGATGTAACTTGCTTCAACGTTGTCCGCAAGGCAATCGATGTCGCCTGCGATTAACGCAGCTACTTGCACGTCTGCTCCCGTGATGACTTGGAAGATAAGACTGTCTACGTAGGGGCCTCTGGGGTCCCAATCATCGCCGTTACGGGTGCTTACACCTGT
>JABXGV010000178.1 GCA_016550485.1 archaeon | reverse complement strand
TGTCTCGCCTACAAGCTATTTTTCAGCGGTTCGTATTTCTCTTTTACGAATACCTTACATACCTAAGCTAGGTACAGTCAGAAAGCGTAAAAAGGGGAAGGATTGACCATAATGCAACGATATTGTGGGGTTCCATTATGGATCGAGAAAGTGAAGAACTGCTAAAGGAACTGTGCCCTGGCCTTGAAATCCCGAAAAGTAGCAAGGCCTGGATTACACGGTCTAATAAGGCTCTCGCCAAAACAACACACACTCGAGATGTCTACCCAGTTGTCGACCACACACGCGGCGAAGGTCCCTGGGTTTATGATTTGCAAGGTAACCAATACATCGATGTGACCGCTGGCGTGGGCGTCCGGGCCCTTGGGTTTCGGCACCCAGGTATCATCGACTATGAACGCCGTATTCAAGAATTTATCAGGGAGGTACCTGGTCAAGACTTTGATGTCATACCACAGACCATCCTCGCTGAAAGGCTAGCCGCCATAGCGCCCGGTACTCATGAGAAGAAGGTCTTCTTTACCACCAGTGGCGGCAGAGCCGTGGAAGCTGCCGTCAAATCCCTCATAGATACGAAGCATCGCCACCGGTTCGTAGCCTTCCGCCCCGCCTTCCATGGACGAACCGGATATAGTCTAGCGCTCACCGCCAGCAAACATGTCCACAAAGACTTCTACCCTCAAGGCCTAGATGTGGTGCGTAGCCCCTACCCCTACTGCTATCGGTGCCCCTTCGGACAGAAAGAGGAAGAATGTGATCTTGAATGTGCCCGGTATCTCCGGGACAGCATTCAATATGAGGGCACCGACATCGCTGGAATCGTCTTCGAACCCATCTGCGGAGAAGGAGGTATCCTCCCCGCCCCTGGCAAATTTGTCAGGGAACTCCGGAAAATCGCTGACGAAGTCGGCGCAGGGCTGGTCAGTGACGAGGTTCAGGCGGGGCTAGGTCGTTCCGGGCTGTGGTGGAGTATTGAACACAGCAACGTGGTCCCCGACTATATCTGCTCTGCCAAGGCGCTGGGTGTCGGCTTCGCCTTTGCTGCCTGCATCGGACCAGCCCCAATGTACACCGATTGGGGCCGCCACTCTGAAACTTTCGGCGCCGAACCCTATGTTGCACTCCTCTCCCTAGCTCAGCTCCACATCATTGTCCGCGACGGGCTCCTCGAGAATGTGCGAAATCGGAGTAAACAACTCCTCTCTGGGCTCAGAGACATTCAAGGAGGCTCGAGGATTATCGGAGACGTGCGGGGTCTTGGTCTCATGTGTGCAGTCGAAATCGTCTCCAGTAGGGATAAGATGAAAGAAAACATCGATCTCCGAAACACCCTCCTGAACAACTGTGTAAAGAAACATGGGCTTTGGATAATCGGCGCGGGACGAAACTGTCTAAGGTTCCTGCCCTCACTCAACATTACTGCCGAACAAATCGACATCATCCTTGAACGCTTCGGAAACGCCGTTAAGGATACAGGGTAGGCCAGCTACCACAAGAATCCATCATGTCGAATAGGCTGGTAAAATAAAGAAGGAGGAGTGCTCTTACCACTCCACACCAATGGAGGTACGGGGCGGCAGTGCCCTCCCAGATACCAGCGACTAGATAGGCACTTGGTATTATTCCATAGAAGTTACGTAGGGTAAAGCGGTTAACCAAGTTTGAAGACTGTTTGGATCTTCATCAAATGGGACATATCGCCTTGGCTCTTGAGCTTCCCTGACATGAAAGCTGCTACTGCATTGAGTTGACCATTGCAGATTGCCAGCCAGTCATCTTTCGAGACTGTGAGGACAAGGTCAGCCTTGTCTGCAGGGCCATCGGCGAGGTCGCATTTCTGGTCCTTGATGATGATGTGGTATTTTTGGTCTCCAGTGATGTCCATTTCGATGGTGCAGTTCCAGCCTGCAGCGGCAGCTGGATCAAAGGTCTTTTGCATTGCTTCTAATCCTTGACGGGGAGTTTCGATTGACATTCCTAATTCACCAAATGGTGAGTAAATTCTCCTCTTGATTTCGTTTTATGGCTTAAAAGGATAACTTAAGGTCAATTATTCACACTATTTACTCAGGAGGAGCTGATGCGGAACTGGCATTGATGGTCACCCACCGCCATAACCTGCTCATGCTTGACCGTAACACTAGAGCCAGCCAAGGCTTGAAGAAGTATGTTGGCTATTAGACTTTCATGATAGCGGCAGATAGTATGGGGATATGCCGCGGCCACATCACCATAAACACAGTTCTTGACCTCAAGATAGAAGCCGTCCTGGTTCCTGCGGACTTGAGAGTAGCCGCCTATACTGTTGTAGAGTTTCGAGATGCGTTGAAGCACTGATCGAAGGCTGGAGGAGATAGTGTCCTCTTTCCAAGCAGCAACCAATTTTGTTGCTTGGACCTGCCCGGCTCTATCTAAGAGTTTCTCAACTTGGGCAACGCCCTCTTTCTCTATAAGCTGATCAATGAGGACAGTGGCCAGATGCTGGAAATGGCGAGGTGGAATGAGGATTTGGAGTCCCTTATCTAGCCTGAAACGGGCAGCAGGACGACCTCGGCGACCTGACCCCTCAAGCTGGTCGGTCTGAATTACAACGCCGAGACTTGTCAGGCGGGTAAGACTATTCCGGACTGCTGTGTAGCTAAGATTGGTCTCCTTTGAGATGAAATCTATTGTAGACTTGGGATGAAGTGTTATACACTCTACGATTTTTGTGTCAATCTCGTATCGGTCTAGTACTCTCCCAACAGCTTCTTTCGGCATATCTTTGTCCTCAATTATGCGCCTTTAACGCTACCTTGTGGTTGATTATTGTTATGGCTGTGCAATTACGTTTTCCTAAAGAATTTTTAACTGAAATAGATATAAAGCCTTTACTATTACCACCTAATGTTACCAGTTATTAAGCTATTCTTCTTTTACTAAAGCACCTCCACAAACAAGGAAATTAAACCTATCCTCTCTTTCAAGGAAGAAACACCTCCCCTAAAAAGGGAAGAATAGAGCATAATTAGTACCTCTGAGCTTATCAGCCTTCCTTCCGAATTTGACCTAGGTAGGTTCAAGAGTTCAGAGGGATGCGTTCTAGCTGGTCTAAACAGGTCTCCATTAACTGCTCTATGTCTAGGGTCGCCTCGGCTGCTTCCAGGTCCGAGGGTCGCCCCTGAGTTGTGGGAATTGGGGGGACTGCGAAACATGTGCCTACATCCTTGGCTGATGCATGATAGGTGCCGATACGACGGGCTAGCTGCATTGTCTCTGTTTTATCAAACCCAATTAAGGGCCTAAACACGGGAAGCTGTGCAGCCTGGTCTAGAACAACAAGATTCGCCAAGGTCTGGGAAGCCACCTGACCCAAGGACTCTCCAGTAACAAGCGCGACTGCCTTTTCCACCTTGGCCAGCTTTGTCGCAATACGGTACAACATGCGTTTACACAGGAGACACGTGAGCTTTGGCTGGCTGGTTCTCATGAACCGCTCCAAGATTGTACGATAGGGTACAACCAGTAGATAGG
>JABXGV010000002.1 GCA_016550485.1 archaeon | reverse complement strand
TCTTATGGTGCATCAACAGTACTTACTGCGCCTCAAAAAGGTAGGCTTTACCTTGGATGTAATCCGGCAAGACTGTATGTGGACTGCGTCAGGAACCTTCACAGAAATGCCCAGCCAGGAAGTCTTCGAACACCTTTTGTTACCTGAGCAACACTTGTGAGAAAGAGCCCGCTCAACACGTTTCTGGTACGGTTTGATTGAGGAGTTCGGCTGCTTCTCGCCTTTTCCTTTCAGCTAGCGGGGCTGCAACCGCTGTGGCGGGACCCAGACATCCAGGACCAAGGATTCGGTCAATCTCCACTAATACTCTGGCGTATAGTTGTTTTCCTAGATCGGGGTGCGCTTTATACTCCTTGACTGCAGCCGCGATTATCTGGTCTATCTCTTTCTCAAACCCTCGCAGCCGCTCCCCGATGTAGGCACCGGTTGCCGCATCTGCCTCGGCAATGATTCGTCGCCGCTCCTCTGGGGTCTCAGCGGAGCCCCATCTACCGATGGCGGGGGTGGCGATGGACTGGACCGGCATGTGCTTTGAGAGCATCAGAAAGCAGTCATAGGCGAGGTCTTGGGCTTCATCTTCCATCTCGGGGGTGGGATTCATCTTGAGGATTCTTTCGAAGCAGTCGCAGGCCTCGCTCCATTTTCTTTGCTGCATTAGCGCCTTGCCCTCTGCGAGCAGCGCTTCGATTTCGTCCATGTATATCAACGCCTCTTCTACTAAGTCTCCGTTTTATTTACCTTCCTAAAAGGGTGCCTTTAAGTTGAGTTATAAGTAGTGCATGCGTGATAGCATAGGCTAGGAGGCACGACTCCGTGAGTGAGAAGCATAGTGGTCTCAGTGTTTCACGCTATTTTGGGAAGCGACTGGTCGAGTTGGCAGATCTCAGAGAGGGGGACAAGGTACTCGATGTGGGATTTGGTCGGGGTGCCTCGCTGTTCCCTGCTGCGCAGAGAGTCGGCTCGCAAGGACAGGTCACTGGCATCGAGATTGACGAAACCGACGTGGAAGTTGTGAGAGCTAGAATCGCAGAACAGGGAGTTACCAATGCCAGTGTCCACAAGATGGATGCCTGGCACATGACTTTCCGTGACGCCTCCTTTGACTTCATACTTGGCGGAAATGTCATAGGCTATCTACTGGAGGAGGACACAAACCAGCTTTGCCCAGAGATAGCACGGGTGTTAAGACCTGACGGAGGCGTAGGGTTCTCAACCTGGAAGGTCATGGAGGATCTTGACTGGATGCTGGAATACCTCAAGACGGAGTTACCAGAGGTACCGGAGAGCCAGTTGAGCGTCTACAGTCGCTACAGCCTTGAAGATTTGACTACAACTCTTTTGGCAGCAGGGTTCCACCAAATCAGAAAGCATACAATTACTGCAGAGTGTGTCTATCCTGATAAAGAGACGTGGTGGGAGGGTATGCAGCTCAGGACTTGGAAGCCCTTCTATGCGAACCTGGCGGCAAAAGACTCTGAAAGGTTTGTGGAATTCAAGGAAACCATATATCAAGAATTAGAATCTCGGATCCACGGTGAGGGAATTCAGTTTCTAACCTCGGCAATTCTCATTTACGGCAAAAAATAGAGAGGATTCTCCAAGTTCAGCATTCAGAAAAAAAAGAAGGGAGGAGGCGTTGAGCCTCCCAAACGCGTTTGGATTACTTTGCTTTCCTTGACCGCCAGATGAGGAAGAAGATGATGATGCAGACGATGATGATGATGGCAACCACGGCGATGATGATGGGGAGCAACTCTGCGCCAGGGGCCACACCATAGGCCACTGGAGTGGCTGCTAAGCTGTAGTCCACGAGGGTCATGTTACCCTTAACGAAAATCTCTGTGGGGGCGAAGACATCATATGGGTACAAGTTTATGTAGAAGTCGAAGTTGATCTGGACGAGGAAGCCGAGACTCCACTCCCAAATCATCTCAAAGTCGAATTCCATGTCCCACATGTCGTAGTAGGGGGAGGGGTTCAGTGTCATGTTTTCGTGATACTCGTAGCCGATGCCAATCTTGACGGTGCTGAGCTGGTTGCCAGCTACGGTGAAGGCTGGACCCGGCATCACGGGAACACCGAAGAACATGTAGGTGTTATTCTCGTAGGGCATGGATGTGTCTGAATAGCCGATGTGCATACAGTCACCTGGCACAAGGCCGGGCTCGATATAGAAGATGTCACTGAACCAGTAAGGTGAGTAATTGTCCCAGTGATACATATCAACTAGGTGGATGTGGGGCACTTCATCGGTCTGATAGTGGTGCAGGATTGCTACCCAGTCAGATTCACCGGTCATTGAACCAAAGAGTTCATACGGACCGACGTAGGTCGTGGTGATGTTTGCCCAGAATAAGTCGCCGGAGCTGTTCTGGATGATGTGAGACACATCCATTGCGATGTCGAAGTCATAGTCTGGTGGTCCTGCGGCAACCTTCGTCAAACTGTCAATACGGATCTCATAGTCGAGTTCGTCGTCGTCTGCAGGGAACTGTGCAGCAGCGGGGGTTGTTGTGGAAATCACTAGGAGAACACAGAGGGTCAAGGCAAGGATTGGTACTAGTTTTCTCAATAATTATCCCTCAAATAGGTACCTAGGTTGTTTTGAGGTAACTGGTGTATTCTCAAGTGCTTGGATAAAAGGTTTTCTCGAAGACATCTTAGAGCCTTTTAAAGCACACCCTCTCTCAGCCTATAGGCATCCCCCAGCAGGGCTTGGCACCATCAAGATTCAGGTATCTGTAGTTGGTAGATTCTGGTTTCTTCTGCGATGTCTGCGGCACACAAATAGATCAGGTTTAGGCTTTTCTTTCGTTGCCGATTTCCATTCATTTATATGTGAATTTTGCGCATTTCCTTCGTTACGGGCAAATGCTTACTCTCAGGAAGGAGTAATAGTGCACTTTCATATCCAGAGGTTCTTCTACCGGAGGTTCCAAGAGAATCCGGAAAGGTACCGGATCCGAGTCGCCATGCAGGCCTACATGGATGCGAAGCGAGCCTTCAGGGTGCTGTACGGTCGGGACCCCAACATGGACACCGACGACGTGGACATCGTAGGAGAGCTCTATCACTTGGGGCTGATGGCGAGACTCCACAAGGTAGAGAACGACTAGACCCTAATTCGGGAGTGACCAGAAGCGTTTTTTCTCTCGTCAGTTTCGGGGGGTTCAGCTTCCCAAAACATTAAGTTACGAAAGGACCATTAGGTGGACGGTGACTTCCGATGCACCTGAACAAGGCGATCCTGGGTATGACGCTGGGGCTTATCCTAGGGGGAGTTCTGGGGTATTTCCTCTGGCTTTCCTATGGCGATATCATATACTGGGTCCTCAGTATGTGTGTGGGCGTCAGTATTGGCTTAATTCTGGGCTATGGCCAGCAGGACATGGAAGCCTCCAAGATGGAATCCTAGACAAAGACTCCTTCGTTTTTCAGGGCGTTCTAGGAGCTCCTTGGTTTCAAAAGAGAACCTGCGAGTTCAGTAACGTGTTGTTTCCTCTTCCGCTTTCACCCTTTTCCACACCGTCAATCTCCCGTGGAGATAAATCACTCCAGAGCGTATTGTTTCCTTGAGTTACGATGTCTGGTAACAATATCATCTTCCGATACATCGCCCATGACGAGGCCTTAGGGTCTATTCCCGCAGTTCGACGGCGGAGCCTCAATCAAGTGGTGGGCATGAGGTTCTGGTTGAGTAGAATCCGGTCGCTGTGCACCTTTCATTCGGGTCTTGAAAGGTTCCCAGGATCAGTCACCAGAAAGGAGGTGATACAAAATGGAGAAATTCGCTAAAACCAAGGTTGTGAAGCCCCAGCCGTTCATCGTTGCAAAGCCAGTGCTATACCAGCGCATTCCTCGCCTTCTGACGCTACCTCCAGAGGTTCAGATCAAGGCTATTCTACGTCCCAGAATCGCGGATCAGGTGGTTGGTCGCAATGGCAGCCGTGACCGCAGGAACGCGTTCACTTGGGCCCTCTTCACTCAACGAACCGCGAAATAGAAGGGCGAGCACTCTTGTCGGTAGGATGGCGAGGAAGACAATTGAATCTAACATGTGCCATCGCTATGGGGCGTGGCATAATTATAACGAGCCTCTAAGGGCGCTGGTGAGTTCCTAATTACTCGTTACCCAGTAGGGCTGTATGATGCTTGCTGGGCAGGAACGCTCCCTTATTCCTCCTCTTGAACCTCAACGGTTGTCCCTGGAGGCTCGTCCTTATCCTCTTTTTCTCTGCTTCTTTGGGTGCCACTTTCTGAACCATGAAGTTCGGTTCTGCCTCTTTTAGCCCCCTTCTGGTCCCTATTTCCTCACCTGACTTCTACCACGCACTAATAACTGGTGCAGACTCCTTTAGTAGTAGAGGTGTATGAAACTGCAAATCTGTAAACAGGCGTACATCCGGCTTCCAAAAATTCCCATAAAGTCGCCCATGAAGGTATCCAAACCAGAAGGTAGAGCAGGCGGAAAATCCGTCGCCTCAGATGATTAAGAGTCTGGACCCGCGCCAAGTAAGCCTATCCAGTAGGTTGAGGGGAGTTGTAAGAGTTAAGTACACGAAGCGGAAGTATTGTAGACTCGTCTGGATGTTAAATCTTTCAAGGCCCTAGTGCTCCTGTGAGAAGTCGGAAGATGATTGTGGGGTAGCCAAAGAGGGGGAGGAGTAGGTCGATTCCGAGGATGATGAGTACGAGGCCTGCGATGCGGCTGAGCCAGCGGCTGGTCGTCTGGTATCTTGCCCCTAACAGGTTGTGCCTTGGGCATAGTTTGTGTTCTAATTTTCTCCCCGAAGAGAATTTGCCTCTTACATAGCAGCTAAAATTATGGGATGGTGTAAATAACCTATTGTAATCTTTTCTTGAGAAAATCCAATCGTCCGTGAGCGGGGTGCTTAAATCATCCCGATGCTGAGGAAGAGGAAGTAGAAGCCTACCGAGACTATAGCACCGACGAGGCAGGAGATGATGTTGACCATGTGGTTGTCGAAGAACCGGGTCCCCCGGAGATACTCGGCGGATTCTCCGCAGTGTTTCCGTTTCTCGGTCTGTTTGTGGCACACATTACACCGCCACATCCCTTGGATGGTCGCGCCGAAGATGCTGTCCGTTGTGCACCCGGCAACGCCACCAGCGACGGTGATGAAGACCATCGACAAGGGGGCAAAGGGGACTACATCGCCTAGTGGGTTGATGCCGAAGGCCTGGAACCAGAAGGGTGAAGCGAATATTGCGGCGATGCCTCCAATCATCAGTGCGCCTCCAGCGGTGGCGACCCATCCGATAAGGGAGACGCCGCCGGATGTGCCTGGTGGCACTGACTTCCATGGCTTTGTGATGAGGCGGGGGTGTGTTGGGTTTAATAGACCGATCTCGGTGGCGAGGGTGTCAGCGGTAGCTGTAGCCACTGCCCCTAGGAAGGCGGAGAAGAATATGGGAGCAATAATGAGAGGAGTCGCTCCGACGTCCATGCCTCCATAACCAGGTTGTGGGAAAACATACACTAGTAAGAAGTAGACGATAACGAAGGTGAGTGGGAGCCCCCCGTTGGCGAGGACGTGAACCCAGTCACGGGCTCCGCCCTTCTCCTGAGCTGCCCCAAACTGACGTTTCCGGTTGTACTTGACCTTGGTGAAGAGGGCTGTGACAAGGAAGAAGAGAAGCAATACCGAGAACCAGGCCCAGGAGGTCAGAAACCAGACGCTAAAGCCTAAGGAGAATGCAGCTACCAGCCCCGATTTGGATACGAGATTCTTCTTATAAGAAATAACGGCTAAGACGCCCATCACTATGATGGCAAGGAGTATTTCCAAGGGATTTTGCACAACCATACATATTCTTCCTTTTTTGGTGATTTTCTTCTTATAGTTTTGTAATGGTGTTATAGGTAATACAACGTATTAACTTCGCAATTATCCCTGTCGAGTGCCTTTCTGGCGTGTGTGCCATTGGAACGCATTTAAGGGTTACCGTTGCGAGATGGAATGAATCGTTAAACGCCGAAAAAACCCCTTATCATCGTCTAAAGGTGAACATTACTTAGGGAAAAATGTCCCACACTCCTTAAAACCAGCCCTAGATTCACTAAAAGACTTGAAAAAAAAGAAGGGGAAATGGCGCTTTGACGCGCCATTAGGGGTTTATTCCGCCTTATCTGGAGAAACGATGCTACTCTCCGCCAGTCAGTTTTGCGAAGAGCTCAGGGATATAGGCCTTTCCAGCGAGGGGCTTCAGATGCTCCCGTATCTGGGGCATTGTTGACTGCCACTCGGGGTAAATCCTACCTTTGAAGGAGGTGATAGTGGGGGGTTCCTCGGTCATATCCCTGCCCTCCTCAATCTTCCGTTTCCGGATGGTCATTAGAGTTTCATACTCGAGACTCTTGGGGAGGATCTGGAATTTGGCAAACTGGTATCCGAAGATGGCTCTACCCGAGGTAGCGCCACGAAGCTCATCGGCAATGCCCTTGGAGGCTTCAGAGGCAGGTAATTCACCACTGATGAAGGCGTTTCCACCCTTGACTTCGGTTCCGGTGACCCGGCCACGGTGTTGAGTCAGGTACCCGATGACACTCCCCATGGTGTCTTCAGGGGTCTTGACATCGATGCGGAGTACGGGCTCGTAAAGGCAGGGGTTGGAGCTGAGGAAACTGATGTTCAGTGCAGACCAGGTCATCAACATGATTTGACCTGCCTTTGTGTGAGCGGGGTCCTCGTGAACCGTCGCGTCGTACATGGACACCTTCAAGCCCATGGCTGGCTCTCTGGCGAGGATGCTGGCTGCACAGAAATCCCGGAACGCTGTGAGCACATAGGGTTTAATGCGGTCAAGACGTTGTACACCGCGGCTCATGTTGAGGAAGATGCTGGTGCCTTCCACACCCCAGATGTTGCGGCCAGTCTTGGCATCCCAGCCAGCGTGATCCCTGAGGAGCTTGGCGGCAACCTTCTCATCAGTGTAATCATCGATCTTGCCATCCCGTATAAGCTGGATAACCTCTGGTTCTAGAGGTTCTACGACCAACTCGATGCGGTTCAAGCCTTCGGGGCACTTGGTGCGTATTCGGAACCCAAGCGCGGTTGGTGCCTCATGGTAGACGGTGATTGGGAGGCCCACCCTGATTTCGAGTTCCTCAGCGATTCGCTTGGTAAGGATTTCAATCTGGAGCGGGTCAATCCCGGAGAGGATGAACTCGCCGGAATCCTCATCTTTCCGGAAGGTAGCGGTAGGATCCGCAAGCACCCATTTGCGCACGACATCTCCAAGTTTGGAGAGGTCCTGGGGATTCGCAGGTTTGATGCTCCGACTCACCACCGGGTCTGATACGTAGCGAATCTTCTCGAAAGGTGGGAAGTCCTTGTCCTCGATCTTCACGAAGGTTTCGCCTGCGGGTTGGATTTCAGGCAACACGAGGGCAAAGAGGTTGCCTGCGGGAACCACTGGCACAGGAAGGAGGCTATCCAGTTCTTGGACGCCAAGGCGGCGGATACGTAGTGTTCTCTTCGCGTTCAGCAGGAAGATTTCGTCACCCTCCTTGAGGGTTCCGCTGAAGACCCGCCCGATTAGTGTCGGGCGCTTGGATTTGGGCTCGATGAAGATCTTGGTGATCATGCCCACAAGTGGAGCGGTCTTGTCCACCTTGACCATGCCATAGGCAGCCTGCAGGACTCGATCATCTCCCGCCGCTGCGAAGTTCTCTAGCTTTAATGCTTGCTCAATCCGCTCTTCGCCCCAGAGCCGCTTCATCCGGTAGGGTGCAGCCTTTTCAGGGCTAGGTAGGTGATTGATTATCACTTCTAGAAGCGCATCATCAAGGGGAAAGTTTTCTCGCAGCCATTGGATGGGTTCATCGGAGTCCTTATCCAAGGCTTCCTGATACTTTTCCATGACGAAACTAGCGTTCGCCACACCCTTTTCCTTGAGCATAGGAATGGTGAAGGCCCAGCCATCCTTTGCGGAGCCGAAGAGGACCCGTCCGTCCTGGGGTGTGACTTGCCAAGCTTTCTTGAATTGCTTGGGCGCAACAGCCTCAATCTGTTCGTTGACTTCTTTGATGATTTCGTTGAAGCGTTGGATGATGGCATCAGGCTTTAGCTTGAGCTCTTTGGTGAGCCGGTCCACCTTGTTGATGAAGAGGACCGGCTTGCACCACTCGTTGCCTACAGCTAGGTGGATGTTGGTGATGGTTTGGGTCATGCAACCCTCAAGGGCGTCCACGAGAAGGACAGCGCCATCGCTCCCTCGGAGGGCACGGGAGACTTCTCCGGTGAAGCTGATGTGCCCGGGTGTGTCGTTGAGTTCGAGGAGGTAAGTTTTGTCTCCGTAGGTGTAGTTGAGGAGTGCGACGCTGGTGAAAATCGTAATCCCGCGTTCCTGCTCCTCATCATCAGTATCTGTTTTTCTGGCCATGCCTGCATAGCTGTCGCTCAATAATCCTGCACGTCTCATCAGGTAATCGCAGGCAGTACTTTTGCCATGGTCGATGTGGGCGGTGATACTGAATATCCGGCGCAGTTCCATGGGGTGTTCCTGCACCATTTTCTGAATTTCTTCGGGGCTTTTGACTTTCACCATCGTGTGTCAACTCATTTCATGTATTTTCTAGGGGGCTTGTGGTAGTGTCTTTTCCTCCTTCGACAGGTGTCAATAGGGAGTTTTCACTGTTCCAAGCTAGCCTGAGCAGAAACTAACTTTCGCCTAAAAGGGTTACGGTATCATGAGTTAGGCAGTTAGGTGGACTGATTTGCCTGAACCATCAGTCTTATAGTTCAAAATACTTGTTCATGGGGTTCACCGAAGCTCTTAGGGTGATTGTATTGACAGGAATGCTTAGTAAAATTAAGTCCCTTGGCTGGTCCAGTACTATTTTCGCCGGATTCGCTGGTGTTATCATCTACTGCTGCTTTA
>JABXGV010000177.1 GCA_016550485.1 archaeon | reverse complement strand
GAGTAGCAGGGCGGTCCATACTTGTGTAGAGGTTGAGTTCTGACTCTATTTTTGGATCAAAAATGTCAAAGAGCTCATCGTAACCAATTATGGTATCTCTGACGGTCCACACCCCTAACACAAGCAGCAAGATGATGGTTATTGTGTAGGGCAGATGGCTAATCATAAAGGCGTAGGATCCTTGGAGGAAAAGAAGGCTGTACTGGATAGCGGCTGCGATGATTGGCAGGGGGAGTGTTCGCCAGTAGCTGTGAAACCAGACAAAGCGGAGTATGATGGGGGTGTACCACTTCCTGTCTTTTGTCTTACGTGTTTTCTCTTTTGTCCTCCCGGTTTGAGGGGTTATTGTTTTGGCCTCCTTGAAGCGTTCCCGACAAGTCCTTTTTAGAACATGTTCTATAAAAAGGCGAGACTTCTCCGTAGGAGGATAGTGAGGCTGAAAGTCTTTAAGTAGAATCGTTTTTAGCTTTCAATACCCACCTTGCTCCTGTGAGCCAACTAGTAAGAAACCCTCATTGACAGATTGTGTTTCCTGATAGTATATGGCGAGTTCGTTGAAGGTGACCTTGAATGACTAAACTGCGAATAATAGAAGGTTTATTGCTTACGGTGTTTTTCTCTTCAGCCTTTTTCATACAGCAGGCTCAAACCTACACTGTGGCTCAGGATTCGCTTTCCATCCTAGTCTATACGCAATATGCGGACATTTCGGCAGGTGGTGAGTTCGCCAATACCTTAACAGCGATTAACGCCTCCTATGGAGCGAGTTTCATACATACGAATCTCACAGATTATAATAACTTGGAAGATGAGCTTCTAGATACTGATGTATTTCTGATTCTTGAACAAGAACTTGCACCAGATGTTGCTACTCTAATGACTATCGGGACGCTCTGGGCTTCTACCCTACAGAACTTTGTTTCCAGTGGCGGGGTTGTCATCACGACGGATTGTTATTCGTTTCCAGCTAGAATTTGGGGGCCCAATATTCACATCCTTAATGAGTCGGGGTTGATGACAATAAACAGGGTCGAAGACAGCTACCCCACGGGGTCGATTTCCCTGCTCTCTCTTTTTGCGGCGTTTGACCCTGTTGCCATTGGAGTGTCCTCCTCGTGGACCCCTTCAAACGGCACGATTAGCGTTGAAACCGCTGAAACCACAGTTGTTGCGAAAGATGATAATGGCAACCCTGTTGTGATACACAAAATCTATGGTATTGGCCATGTGGTCTACTGTGGATTTGACTTCTATATCAGCAACTCAAACTACGAAACGATACTAGGCAATGCCCTTAGCCTCCGACCCCTTCTTCCTTCCATCCCTGGCTTTCCCATCGAAGCAATAATCACAGGGCTAGTAATTTGCTTTGGGTGTGGTGCTATCATACGACGTCGCCGCGAGATGAAATAGGCAAAGTGCATCCTTCTCCCTGGTTCAGTCATAATTCAAGACGCATCTGGAAAAGCCTGTGGTGTAGCTTGTATTGCCGCGCTTCAAGGAGTTGTGCCAGCTCGTGATTTTCTGTAAAGGTGACTCGTACATAGTCGAAGGCAGGCAAGCTATACGCGCGTAGCCCCTGGATGAAGTCGTCGAAGTATTCGACATCATCGATTTCGAAGGGAAAACAGCCCGGGAATTTAGGGCTATACCGGCAGGCCCCTACAATACGTCCTTCTTTGTCCTTGAGGGTAAGAATAAGGAACTCCCGCTCAAGGAAGCGGCGTATCGAGGCTGCAGGGAGATTTGCTTCATATTGGGCGCCAACCCTCTCAATTTCTTCGGGAAGAATGGGCTGGCAGGTGTACTTGTGAGTTGGTTTTATCGTATCGAATGGCACAAAATAGTGCCACGTAGTGCCGACTACTTTGAAACCGAATCTTTTGTAGAGACTTTGTGCTGGGTGGTTATCGTGTTGAGTGTACAGATAGGCATGGGTGATGTCTCCTTGGGCTTTGAACCATTCTATTGCTCTCCTCATCAGCTGGGTGCCCAGACCTTGACGCTGGAAAGCCCTAGCTACGCCTATTCGACCAAGATGCCCGCCGCTTTCACCGAACCTGCTGACAATTAGATAGCCTGCGAGCTTTCCATCATTGGTTTCTAACGCAAAAAAGCCCTCTGCCTCTACGCGTTCCCTGAATGTTACTTCTCTCATCATATCCTCTGGGAAGATGTCTTGATCAATCTGGTAGAAGGCATCCCAGTCGTCTGCGCTCATCGATCTAATTGTTGCTCTGATGGATGTCATAGTACCCACCTCATCTGCCATGTGCTTTCTTAGAGAAAAGTGCTTGGGCAAGAAAATTTAGCTGCGCCAACTATCGCCTTTATATTACTCTTAGGCATATTGTACTTAGATTCTGATTGGTGGCTTCTCCTATGCTTTCGTTTGGAAAGAAACTCTCCTATGGTGTTGGTCGATTCGGGTCATCACTGTTACTGGCACTTATCGAGCTGTCTAGCTTCTACAGTTATTCTACATTATTTCTGTTGGACTGGTTCGTCAACGGCATGGTTCAGGCTATCGCCTTTATAGTAATCGGGTTAACTCACTGGTTGACAGGATACTACAGTGATGGGGTGGAGAGCCGCTACGGACGACGTAAACCCTTTGTAATAGTGGGGGCTCCTGGGCTCGCAATCGCCATCGGCTTTCTGTTTACGCCACATTTCTTCTTGCCTATTGGTTCTTCTCTTCTCTTGGTCCAATTATTGTTATTTGTGTACTATCTGGTCTTTCTCTGTCTTTTCAAGTTCTTCTATGCCTTTCTCTTAACCGCCTTCCAAGCTTGGCTACCAGAGATAGCCGATGAACAGGAACGACCACTCATTTCCAGCATGCAGAACACCGCCAACTGGTTGGGTAGTATTATCGGCTCGGTTCTCGGGTTCCTAATGGCGGTCCCAGGTCTCTTTATAACTGACAACACACCGACCATGTTGTTACTCATACTCGTTGCGTCCTTTGCCTTGATTGAGGTCTTGTTCTATCTGCCTTCAATTGCCTTCATTAAAGAAAAGCCGGACCTGGTCATTCCGAAACGTAGCATCCGTGCAGAGACTATGACCGTGCTTAGAAACAGGAATTATGTTGGCTGGTTCCTAATGGTGGGGTTCCTCTCCACCAGCCTCATCGCTATAAAGGGAAACTTGATAGGCTTTATTCAGAACGTTGTGGGGCTAAGTGCTTTCGAAGACGTTATCCTAGTCGCCCTTACCCTCATCATCACTCTAATGATCTTCCTCTATCTGTGGGCTTTCCTGATGAAGCGCATCGGTAAACAGCGTACAATGATAATCTCCTTACTGATACTGGCATTTACACTGCCGCTTACCGTCTGGGTGGGCGGTGTGCCACTG
>JABXGV010000176.1 GCA_016550485.1 archaeon | reverse complement strand
TTTCCAGCACAAAAGACTCCATCATCAATCATCTTGTTTTCATTTGGTCTTTCTGCTCAGTCAGTAATCGCTGCAATATAGGATAAATAGGGCACAAATCAAGGAAAATATTACTTGTCTCCCTTGTCCCAGAGGGCTTCTATTATAAATTTTACCCTTTTTCATCCAGAAACTTCGTTAATTGTCGAATAAAAAAAGACTGAATTCTCTAGCCAAGTATCGCAAAATCCCTTCTCAAGCCCATAATTGTTAGTCACGTCTTGTGACCACGTACTGCGACCCTTTGAAGTGAGCCTGCCTTATATACGCGTCAAGGAACAGGAATGCTTGGTGCTCAAACCATGAAATTAACAAAAAGCGATCATCTCGAAAGAGAACTGTTTGATCTGGAATCAATCAAGTCAAATGGAGGTGATGTTATGGTTATCATTAACGCTCGGAATAAACAGTCGCGTGTTCCTCAGATGCAGCTAGGAGAACGGGCTTCAACAGGATGTCGCAATCCTCGCCCAACAGCCAACCACCGCCTAGCCTTTGTGATTATGTTAAGTCGACAGTAAGTAGGCTATACAGCCGCCAGCTAGATAATGTGCTGGCGGCTGCACCTCACTCTCATTAAGCGCCAACTACTTTTCTGCGAGCGACTTCCTGTGTGCGCGTGAATTCTGCTAGGGCCAAGCGGTGCGCGGGAGCGAAGACAGATACTTTGCCATCGAAGTCTTCGAGAAGTCCTGCGAAGAGCACTTCGAAGCGTTCGACAAAGCTGGTTAATTTTTCGAATAGCGTTTCCAGTGGTTTGGTAACTAGGAGCACTCCCACTACGTGTTTCGAGTAGGCGAAGAGTATCTTCATCGTGCCGTGATCTACGATTTGCAGCTCCTCCTCTGTTCCGATAATTCTCTTCAATACCTCTCTAATACCAGTGATTCCGCCTGACGTCAGTAGCGAATCGGTGTCCATGGTGCTGGCGCGTTCCTCAGATAGATTGACGCTGAGCAGCCCAACTCCACCTCGTGTTACGATATAGAGTTCTCGAACTGCAGTCCACCAGTTGAACTCGTCAAAATCAGTGATATTAGGTAGTGTTGTTCCCATTATGATGCATCCAGCAGCGATCACTATTGCACCAATGGTATAGGATACTTGCCCCAAAGCCTGTATGGCAAAGTCTGCTGTAAATCCATAGCCACCAATTACTGCGATGAACGAGAGGAAAAACACCCCCACTGCACTTCGCATCCTCCCCTTGATCGTTTTCACAGCGAAGTAGGTGAACGCTAAAAGTTCAACAATTATAGCAGGGGCTATAACTAACAGTGCGACAATTCGCAGAATATCATGTGGCAGTACAAGTGACAGCACAATGGCGGCTATACTCAACACGCTAAAGAAGTGAAATGCACGGTTGGATAGTATTCGGTTCACCGCCAAAGAAAGAACCAGCAATCCAACTTGAAGCGTGATGTATCCCAATCTTAACCAGAAAATTCGCTCAATGGGTGTCGCTGGCAGTGCATCGAAAATATTGCCAGCTGAATAGAAATCTGCGATAGTAAAGAAAATCAGATGGATGGCAGCCAACATCAGGAAAGTGCCCCACCCCACTCGTGTATCATTCCAACTGCGTGTTCGCTGGTTTCGCCACTCATTGAATATAATCAGGGAAAACTGCATAGCAAAAAGAATAGCAGCAATCTGCGCTGACAATGCAATATCTCGATACAAACCAAGTAACTCTGATGATATCGGTTGCATCTTGATTAACCACCCTTTTTAGATTCTTACAAGTTCCTAATAATACGCTTGAAGTGCACACGCACAACTCTTCAGAGTAGGCTGAATTGGTTATAAGTCTTCTAGCCATAGGTATGTTCTAGTCACTCTGGCTCGGTTAATAGGAAGCAGCCAGCTAGCAATATGGTAATCAGGGATTTGGTATTCTTAAAAAATGTTCATCCAAAGATATTAGTTGCTAGAACATTGGCGTAAGAATTTCGCTAGACCTTCTCTAATCGCTGTAGACTTGGTTCTCGACTTAGAAGCAGGGTAGCGATAATAACAAGGGTTGCCCCGGCGATTTGCCAGAGCGTTGGAGCAATCCGTAGTATTAAGGTGGAGAGGAGAAACGTGACCAGCGGAGCAGGAGCAATCAAGGCTGTTGCCTTTCCGAGATTAATCCTGCGAATGCCCAAGTACCAGAGATTGTGCGCCAGCAAGATCACAATTGTTTCAACAAATACGATGCCAATAACCAAAGGAATGTTAGATGTTAGTATTAGAGGGTTATTTGGGAGCACCAGCCAAAACGTGACTGATAAGAGTAGGCCACCACCAACTAGATTTCTGAAGGCTACAACTACCCAAGGAGAGACACGGGTTAGTGTAGGCTTTGCAAAAGTGTGACCCGCAGCCCAGGCTGCAGGCGTTACAAGCAGCAACAAATCACCCAGACCTAGCACAATGGTCTGGGTTGTTAATACAACGAGAAGAACTCCACAAACCATCAATAACATTACTGCTGCTTGGCGAGGCGAGATTGCCTCATGCAAAAACAGGTATCCAAAGAGGAGGGCAAAGGCTAATTCGGATCGAAGGATGACCGCTGCATTATTGCTAGATGTTAGTTGTAACCCAAGGAATAGACAAGTGAATGCTAGAAAAGTACCGAACACACCAGTGAATACTAGGCGGAGATAATCGGTTCGACGGGCACCAGTGCTCTGAGCTTTTCGTGAACGAAGTGCAACCGGTGTCACCGCCAGCCCTGCAAAGGTGGTGGTAACGCTGGCAAAAAACAATGGTGCCAAATAGAGCCCACCAACCTCAACAACCACTGGATGCACACCGTAAATGATTAGACCGACGAGAATGAATGATGTTCCAATCTGCTCCGAGTTCATAGCTAACTCCTTCTCACAGTTCCGTATGGGAAAATCAATCGCCTTCACACCGATGCCACGTTTCTGTCATCCCCAAACCTTATTATTCCAGTAGTCCTATCCTTATACCCTTTATTTCTGCACGGAGTCAAGAGTTTCATGACTGCTTCCACCATGGTCGGAGAAATCCTAGCTAGCATAAAACGCAAGGCAGAGGAAATGGGCTGCACTGAGAAGGAGCTCCTCAGAGAGTACATTCAACAACTCAACGCTGGGAATCGTACCCGCTTTGCAAGAGAACCCTTTTCGAAACGCATCTTATTACTTCCTCAATGCCTCCGCGAACCTGACTGTTCAGCTCCACAAACAGAAGAGGGGTATATTTGCCAGCAATGTAACCCCGATTGCCAGGTAAACCGGCTCTCTCAGGAGGCAAAACGCCTCGGCTACAAGGGTAGCTATATCCTCCCAGGAGGAAGCATGATAGCCCGAGTCATCGCCGCAACTCAACCCAGTGCGGTCATCGGTATCAGCTGCGAAAAAGAAGCACTCCTAGGAATCCTCACCCTAGAAGACTATGGCATCGTAGCCATCGCCGTACTCCTCGCACGTGACGGCTGCTACAACACGGCCGTCGACCTCGAAGAAGCCCTCGCCACTCTAGCTCTTACGAAATAAGACACCATAGTAATCCTCTCCGTACAACGTCCACCTCTTCAAGACGATTGTACTAGGCACAGAATAGAGAATGTAAAAATAAAGAACCGCCTAGCCCCCGCAAGGAGAGCCAG
Source organism: archaeon (assembly GCA_016550485.1). Lineage (GTDB taxonomy): Archaea > Asgardarchaeota > Hermodarchaeia > Hermodarchaeales > Hermodarchaeaceae > YT-063. The sequence goes on along the minus strand of JABXGV010000176.1, from coordinate 698 downwards.
GCAGAAGGGGAATAGGACAAACGGCAGAAACCTTCTGCAAAGCTCTGCCAAAGACTCCTCAAAAACAAGACCCAACTAGCTCTAGAGCCAGTCAGCAATCTCGTTTGAAGCGCGAAGCACTTGTTTGATGTAGCGCTGGATTTCTTCGGTGGTCAGGTCGGTGTCAGCGGTCTCGATGGCGATAGCGACGTCTTTATCATCGTCGATCGTGTACTTGCAGCCGTTGTAGAGCCATGACTCGTAGAGGAGTTTCTGGAATAGCTCGCATCGCTTTTGTTCGTTCATTCCTTCTCGCTTGAAGAGGTTGAGGGGTTTACCGCCGCATTTAGGATCCATTGGGTAGCCTACGATTGTAAGCCACTTCGCGTTCTTTGAGATTACGAAGTTGATCAATAGGTCTTCCCACCGATCAGTTCGCCAGCCTGACTTGACGAGGCGGTCTGACTTGACGGTGTACTTGATGTCAAGTGAGTCTAGGAGTTTAGTGATTTCATCTACTGTGAAGGTCAATTTATTTTACTCCATGTATGTTTTCGATGTGAAGCCTTAGAATTGGCTTCTCCTTTATCCGTCTCTATTACCCTTTTTAGAGTTTTGCCTATGTGCTTTGCTGGCGTTGTAATACCTGATTTAGTGATTTTGTGGTTGTCTAAAGAGTGCAAGCCTTCAACAGATAGCGATATACGATAGTAATCCCT
>JABXGV010000175.1 GCA_016550485.1 archaeon | reverse complement strand
TTTCGTGGAAGCAGGGATTCAACACGCCCCTTCGCTCCAACATCAAAGCCTCACTGGTGCTCGTTACTGTGATGTCCTTTCTGCTTGGGCTTGGAGCCTGGGGTGCTACACAACTGGTAGCATTCACGACCTTTCTATCATATGGAGTCGTTCTTGACTCTCCCATGACACTACCCCGCTTCGTCACTGTCTCCATGGTGACTGCGCTCCTGGCAAGCCTAGTCCAGGTAGCAACTACTGTGCGAGTTGCCCTCGTCGCCCATGCGCGAGGGCTGGATCCTGATAATATCACCATTCCAGTGGTTGCCACCGTTGGGGATATCCTGACGGTTGCCTGCCTCCTCGCCGCCATCAACTTTGCTCTTCTACTCCCAATCTAAGAAGGTGAAAACGATGTCCTCCACATATAATGCCCGAAAAATCCTCATCGAGAGCCTCCCCATCCTTGCAGTCGTCTTGGTTCTTGCCCTTCTAACGGGAACCCTGCTAAACAGTCAACTAACCCACATCGTTCCCTACTTTCCCTTCATCTTACTGATTATCCCTGCTTTCATTAACGTCAGCGGCGACCTAGCTGGCGTCGTCGGTGCTAGGGTCACCAGCCACCTCTTTACCGGTCAACTCGACAAGAACTTCCGCCCCTTCCGGCTCCTCGCTTCCAACCTCGTCGGCGTGGTTCTGGTAGCCCTAACCGCTTATGCCTTTCTAGCGCTCTGCGTTATTGGCATTAGCTACCTGCTGCTCCACACGCTGCTCCCCCAATACATCCTTCCCTTCTTCTTTGCCATCCTTGGCGCAGGCGTGCTGGCTACTGTCTGCACTAGCTTGCTAGGACTTTTAGGTGCTAGAATTGTCTACCGTTCGGGTCGTGACCCTGACAGCATAATCCCACCACTCACGACAACTGTGGGCGACCTTCTGGGAATACTCTTCGTCACATTAGCCCTTCTAGCTATCGTCGTCTAGCTAGCCGCGAGTTCAGTTATCAACCTGCCCCTCTCCGCTTAAGTGCCCAGAAGACTACTATATATAGATGCGCCGGGCATGAGACGCTGACTGCATTGCTGCTCTGCATCGGCTCCTAGCGGATGCCCCTAGACGCCGCTGGGAAACGATACACTTTGCGGGTGCTCCATCTAATCCATCCTTATACCAATTGCCGTCTCATGTCCGCCCTGAACATCTCCTTCTCCAGCATGAATCACTTATCTCGTACTCTGTCCTAGTTTAAGTATCGAGATTCAGAGAGTATCCTTCAGCGATGCGGACGCGAGACGGCTGAGGTACCCCTAGCCCCCTAGGGGTTTCCTTGGTTAGTGGCAACGCAGAGCAGCTCTCCGCACCAGCCACGGTGGACGGCCTGGAAGCCCCCCGTGGCCTGAGCACTCTTGCAGAGAATCCTACCTCCTTCCCAGCCAGATCTGATGCCCATTTCTGCAAGGGTGTTGACTGTTACGCGCCCCTCACGTCCGCCTCGACATTTTTCTCTGCCCTAGTGTACTACATCTTATTTCCACTAGTTGTAGGGCTGCCATTAGGTCAGTGTTTCAATCCGTTTCCACGGCTCTGGGACACTTAGCTTAATTACCCAGTGATGGTGTCAGCATAGAGTCGTATTTGGGAGAAGCTATGCCTTCGCTTCTAGTCTTCTTATGCCAGGTGTAAGCACCCATGCCAATGCATAGGGGAAGCCCAATCAGGATGTGGATCCACCCAAGAAGGCAGAGGATAACGTTGAAGGGAGCAAAAAATATGATGACTTCTGGATTGTCGGTAAGGCTGGTCATTATTAGATTATACAGACCTACGGAAATCACCCAGAGGATGCCAACGTAGAGGGGAGTAGCCCAACGTATGCCCTCGACTATGCAGGCAACACCCAATGCAAGGAACAGAACGCCTCCCCAGGGTAGGAAGAGATTGAGATCCGCGACAAATGGTGAGAAGAGGAGGAGTATCGTGCCAAAAATCATACGTCCTGTACGGTAATCTAGGGCTTTCTCTACGCCCTTACCTATTGCAAACATCACGCCTATGACTACAAAAATACCCACGGTGATGATTATGACGATCAACATAACTATTTCATATGGTATCTGTATCCATGGGAAAGGTTGAATCAGATAAATGCCCTCCGTAACCCTCTCTATCATTTTGGTAACCTAAGTGTGTTTCTATGAAGGATTAAATCTCCTTTTTGTCTCGCTTGGCGTAATAAGAAGCTATCCGACTTCCGTCAGCCTCTTTGGGTTTTCTGGAGGGCCTTGGTTATTATTGTTTCAAACCGTTGATTGAGAAGGGTTAGGATACGGGAGAGTTCCAAGAGTTCTTCGTTACTGAAGTCAGGCCAGCTAGAGAGGAGATGGCCATCTATTAGGCATTCATCTTTGTCACACACAGCTAGACCATCTTTGGTGAGTCGGAACCCACCATCAGTTTCTTGAACCCACTCTTTGTCCTTCAAGTTGTTTATCGCTTTGGTGCAGGCGTTCTTGGCGTCTCTGATTGGACTGTACCCCGTTGCGCGCTGGACGAGCGCCTTTAGGGTGCGTGCTCTTGCGCGCCATGGTCGTCGGTCGATAAACCAGAGTTGGCGGCGGAGGAACCATTCAAGGGGCGGGATGTTCCGGGCTTTCCGGACATACTCTTCCTCGTCTTCGCTGGCGGCCAATAGCGTCCACACTAGTTGCCAATGATGCCAGAGACGTGGTGGATCATAGGAGGGATGCAAGCCCTGTAATCGGTGGTTGAAAATCGTGTAACCGTGTGGGCGTGTGGCTGTTTTGATAGATTCGATAATTCGTCGATCGTATTTCAGAAGGGTGTGAACTTGCCCTGGTGTGATATCGCCAAGGTCCGCTTCCTGCATTAATTCCCCGATTTTCTCGTGCCAGTCGCGAATCTTCGTTCGACCCAGCGTCGTGGCCATGTATACTCCTTTCGATTTGCTTTGAAGATGTCCCCGATCAGTAAGTTGATTCAGGATGTCGCGAATTGCGTCAAGGCTGGAAAAGGGGTAGCGCTGGAGATAATCTTGGGCGGTAATATGGTTAGGGTTAAAGCCATTCACGAGCCGGATGAGCCAACCAGCCAAGTTAGCCTCTAGCTTGAATCCTGCAAGGATTTTCCGGTAGCGGTTCATCTGGGGCATTACTGCTGCGCCAAAGAGCAGGGTCTCGGCTCTCTGAAGCTGTATCCATGTCTCCCGCAACCTTTGATCAACTCGCGCTCTTAGGTCCAAGGTGTTTGTGTCACGCGTTTACTGGAGGTTGAGGAGGGGAGGTGCCCCCTGCTGGGATGTGCGTTGAGGGCGCCTTCATTCCCCTTCCCGTTTCAGCGTTTAGTGTAGAAAAGAACGATACCGGATTCCTTGAATTCAGAGTCCTTCGGCATTAGAGTCGGTGCAGCGTAGGCGGAGGTGGATATCCCCCAACGGACCCGAAGGGGTATATCAGTCCATTTTGCCGTGACGCATTCCTTAGCGACTTCGATCAGAAGGCGTTTCCACGCATACGTGTGTCCAGGACGAATCCCCGTGAACCGCATTATTATGCGTTCGCCTTTAGCGGTCAGAAAGACTCCGTCAGGCTTGAATCGGAGGGGCGCACTAGCCGCAACCAGCTTACTTCCCTTGAACACCATCACAGCGTGGTCTGCCTTCAAGACCCGGTCGTCGAAGTAGCTTACCCACGCCTCGCGGGTCGGGAAGGCACCTCGGGTTTGTGGGTCAGAGAGGCAGAGCTCGATGAGGGCGTCTCGGTCTTTTGGTGTCGCTTTTCGGGCCTTGAGGGCTTTAATCTCCTTGGTCAGCCCCCATTTTGCGACTTCCTTGACCTCGAGGTCACGGTCGGATACGAAATACCGTTCTTTCTCAGTAAATCCCTTCTCAAAGAAAAACCGGAGTTGCTCCTTGTAAATCTTGTTTTGATAGCTGACATTCGTATAGATTTCTTGTATCTTCTTTTGTCGTTTCAGGTAGCCAAAGAGATCCTCGAAGATTGTCTCTTGGACCTCTTTTGGACAACCCGGTAGCGCCCAGGGGTAGCCCATACCTATTGACCAGGGTTCGAAATCTCCGCCGCTGGCTGAGATGTAGGCGAGTGGTTCACCCTCTTCGTTGAAGGCAAAGCGCATCAACTTGGGATCCTGTCCTTCGGCTTGAATTCGGATTTGGTCAGCGTTGGCGGAGAGCCCTGTTGCTTTGGTGTAGATTTTTGCTCGGATTTCTTCCAGCCCTTGGTTGGGTTTGTAGTGTTGATATTTGACTTTCAATTTTGTGGTACCTCTATTGTTGGTTCATTTCTGGTGAGTGAGAATGATTTCGAAGGCTTCGAGTTCAGGGCGGATTGCGGCGAGTCCTGCGGCGGTGTTGGCGCTGCTGGTGAAGGAGAAGGTGGCTCTCAGCGGGATATCGGTCCAGCCTGCTGCGATGCATTCTTTGGCAACCTCAATGAGGAGCCTCTTCCACGCCTGGTTGTAGCCGGGTCGAATGGCTGTGAATCGCATGATGGTCTTTTGGTCCTGCCCGGTGAGGAGGATGCCTTCGGGTTTGAAGCGGAGAGGCGCACTGGCTGCGACCACGGTGTCGCCCTTGGTGATGAGGACCGTGTGTCCGACTTTGAGTACACGGTCTTTGAAATAAGACCTCATGGCTTCCTCTGATGGGAAAGCTCTCTTGATGTAGGGATCTGATTGGCAGAGTTCCACTAGCACTTCAACATCTTGCGGGGTAGCTAGGCGGTTGTCAAAGCCAGCGAGTTCACCGGTTATCTTCATCTTACTGGCTTCTTTCACGTCGTAGTCGAGATTGTATCGGTACAGTCCTTCACTCTCCACGAATCCCTTCTCCTTGAAGAATCGGAGCTGCTCCTCAAAGATTTTTGATCCGAACACCAGCGTTGTTGAAATCACCGTAGTCTCTTTACGGCGTACAAGGTAGTCGAATAACTCGGTGAAGATTTTCTCTTGGACGTTAGCTGGGCAGCCTTTCATGGCCCAGGGGTACCCGATGTATGTCACACCGGGTCGCGAGGTAGAATCTCTGGCGGTCGTATAGGCGAGTGGTTTCCCATCCTCGGTGAGTGCGTATCGGGTCATTTCGGGGCTTCTGCTCATGTTCCGTTCTCGGATTTGGTCTGCGGTGGCGGGAAGACCAGAAATCGTTGTATAAATCTTGGCCTGGAGTTCTTCTAGGCCCTGTTCAGGTTTCCAATGCGTGTAAACAACTTTCATCTGACTTAGCATCCTCTACATGTAATAGTGCTTTCACTGCGTCTCGTCCTGCGTGGCAGGCTCTTTGCATCACACTAGCGTGTTCACGAACTTCCCCTAACCCATTGACGCCTGGAGCTAGAAGGGTGTCTAGAAGCTCCATTCCCAAATAAGTTAGAGTGCTCGTCAGCATCCCCACAGTATGGTCTGCTGTGCTTTTGCCTCCCCCCAGTGGTATTGCAAGGATGACCTTCTTTTCTGCAAAATTCACGTGTTTTGCGCCATACCAGCGGTCAACAAAGGCTTTGAACTGGGAGGTGGGTCCCCACCAATAGACCGGGGTGCCCAAGACCCAGACTTGGCTGCGCTGCATCTTCTCGAGAAGCTCTGGCAGATCGTCCTCGTGGACGCAGCTGCCGGTTTCCCTGCACCGGTTACAGGCTTGGCAGGGCTTAATCTCTAGCTCATTAAGAATGATCTTTTCGGTCAGTGCACCTGCCTTTTCTGCACCAGTAAGCACAGCTTCTACGAGAAAATCAGTGTTTCCTCCGCGTCGGGGGCTACCAACTACGCCCAGAACGCGTGGGTGAGCTTGTTCTTCCTTCTGCATCTTTACCAGCATCCTTGTGTTTCCTTCGGCGCTTCTGTGGGAAAGGGCATTGTAGAACAGGAAGCTTTCTCATAACATGAGAATAAAGGTTCGATGCGTTATATAAGCTTATTGGTACCGGAGAATAACACATATTAGTGTGCGAAAGGCTGTTCTGCTATTGAGATAACCTGATTCCCCTGTGAAAGAAGCGCTCTAGACCGTGGGAAACCCCTCCAAAACGGCGTTAAGCCCCTAGACTCGACGAAGACTAGCCTGAAACCCATGTAGGTGATCCAACCAGCACTTGCTATACTAGCAAATGAATTGCCCACATCTATTTGTGGGGTCTTTGATTCGCGCACTAATCCCGCGCCTCCTCGTCAATCTGAGAACGTGTCCGGATCTGTTCTTAGCCGTTTTGATAAATCTTATAAAACTAGGTTTCCCCGCTCTAAGAGTGATAGTGTGAGGTTCGATGGATCCTGAAGAGCAGCCCCCTAGCCCAGAAGATGATGAGTTTGAGCCGAGGCTTTATCAGCTGAATGCTCGGGACCAAGTCATTCAGGGTTATGAGCAGGAGGGGAAGCGGGTCTTTTTGGTGCTGCTGCCCACGGGGATGGGGAAGACGCTTATCTCGACACTGGTGATTGAGATGCTCCTTGAGCGAGGAATACTGGACGCGGAGGAGAAGGTGCTGTTCATGGTGCAGGATCGTAAGCTCAAACACCAGCTGTATGAGATGGCAAAGACCTACGGGCTAGCAGAGTATGGGCACCTCTTCCTACTCGATGACCAGAGGACGCTCCCTGCCAAGATGTCCCGCAAACACGCCGATTTCGCGAGATTTCTGTTTGCGACCCCAATCCTTCTGATGAATGCGGTCACAGGAAAAACACCGCGTGTGGACAAGGCGACTCTCGTCAAGGTCAAGGTAGTCGTAATCGACGAGATTCTCGATATTTTTGCACAAAGTTATGGGCAGCTCCGGTCAAGGGAGGAGACGATAGCGTTTATTGTGGAGAAGTACGGGAATGGACGAAGCTTCAAGGAGATTATCCGTGACCTAAAAGAGGAACTCGAGGCCCGTGACACAATCGACTACGAGATTGATGAACAGGCTCTGGAGGACCATGTAATCCGGGAGTTTTCCTCGAGGAACTTTCGTTTGAACAAGCGGTTCGAGCCCATACTGCATTTGCTAGGACTGCTTGATCCTAATTCTGACCGTATCGTCATTGGATTGACGGCGTCCCTCTCTCAGGAGGCTAAGGTTGCACTCCTCAGGAAGACCTTTGGTGGAGACGAGGCGGTTGCTGAGATTCGCCCTGTGGGCGATGACTTTGAAGACTACCGACCTGCCTACCGGTTACGCCGTATCCGGGTGTTTGACGAATGGGTAACCCAGATGGACGGGATGATTTCAGGCATCAAAGGCGGCTTAATGAAAACCCTGAACCAAGCCTACAAACACGTTACCGGACGCGAGAAAATCCCCCCTGACCGGATACTCCTCTTCATCACAGATCTTCTCGCGAAGAAGACGATGCAGAAGAAGCTCCTAGAAGCCCTCGGGGGCGATGAACAGCGAAAGGTAGCCTTCCTTGCTTCAGCGAGTGCCTATCTGTTGATGACCGTGGCACGGCAACGCCTCCTAGAAAGTACGTTCAAGACCTTCTACAAGTTTACCACTACTATCACGAACAAGGTTCTCCTAGCCAACCAAGACTTTCAAGCCCTCAAAGCTGCGATAGAGCAGCGAAGGGCTGAGGGCGGAGAAGATGAGAAAGAGAAGAAGCTCCTCTACTGGTTGAACCGGTTTACCAGTAATGGCGAAAGCGTCTTGGTGATGTGCCGCTTCGTGGATATGACCAAGCATTTGATGGATGCCGCCATCAGTCTAGGCATACCGAGTGCGAACGTTCACGGGAGAATGTCAGGATCAATGCAGCACGCCCAAATCAAAGCCTTCAAGGCTGGAAAGGTCAAGGTGCTGTTTGCCTCCGAGCGGCTCATCGAGAAGGGCACCGACCTTCCTGAGGCGGATGTGGGCATCTACTATGGCACCACCGTCTCCCTTGAGCGCTATGAACAGAGCCTCGGACGTATCCGGAGTAGCCGACAACGCATCAAGACCTTCTACACGATCAGCTATGACCAAACCGTAGAAGACGAAAAGTCGCTGAAACGCGATACCATGTTTCTGCAGCTCATCGGGACAAAACTAGATACTATCATAGAGATAGAAGAAGATTAACAAGCACAAACCCTAGAACAGGTGTTAGTCTGTCTCGCTTATTTTGTAGAGAGAGTATCTGCGAAGAACATCAGATAATCGGT
>JABXGV010000174.1 GCA_016550485.1 archaeon | reverse complement strand
TCATTGCTTGGATAGTAATAAGCGTAATTTGTGGATTTATTTTCATAGGAATTGCCCTAATGTTCCAGATGACATTTGTAATTGGAAAAAATAGCGTAACTCCCCTCACACCAGAAGAAGCTCAGTACCTTTTTTTCTATGCAATACAATGGGGACCTATCCTTTTCGCGGCTGGGTTCCTATTAGCACCAATCCTAGTGTGTTTGGGTAAGGCTCGTATGGGATGGTAGCTACTCTCAATCCAAATTAGTGGTGGAGGGAAGTGTTCACCGAGGTTAACTCTTGTTGAAATGGCCCTCAGCAGGTTGTGTTAGAACAGGGGTTTCGGGTCATTTATAGTTGATTTTAGAATTTTCTCTGTTTTAGTGCCTTTTCTACTAGTTTTTCGACTAGTTCCTTTCTGGGAATGTGTGGTAAAGTGATTTGTCCTTGTCCCTCCATGCGCTTGTTCCATTTAGCAGCAGTTTCCATTGCATGAGGGTTCCGTGCCCAAGCTCTACGTGCTACACCACCCATTACATCCCAATCAATAGCTTTACGGATTATCTGGTCTACACGTGGACTCCCATCAAGTACCAGACCAAACCCACCGTTGATAGCCCGGCCTGTTCCAACTCCGCCACCATTAGATAAGACGCAAAGGGTCATTCCCCGTGCAGTATTCCCTGCCCAGCAATGATGAGCCATATCAGAAGTCACCACGCTCCCGTCACGGATATTAGAAGTTTCACGATAGGGGGAATCTGTGCCTCCTGTATCATGATGGTCGCGTCCAAGCATTATAGGCCCGATTTTACCCTGCCGCACCATCTCGTTAAACTTCAAAGCTATCCGCACTCTTCCTTCTGCGTCTTGGTAGAGGATTCGAGCTTGCGACCCTACAACTAGCTGGTTCTCCCAGGCATCCTTGATCCAGTGATAGTTATCATAATCCTGTGTCCGTCTTTCAGGATCGATACAAGACATAGCTGCTTCATCTGTTGCTTTCAGGTCTTCACCCTTGCCGCTTAAACATACCCAACGGAATGGACCATACCCATAATCGAAGTAGAGCGGACCCATAAGGTGCTCGACGTAGGACGGGAAGATGAACTCCCGGTCCTGATTCTTGATTTCTTTGACTTTTGCAGCTTCGAATACCGTAACCATGAAGCTGTTGCCGTAATCCCAGAAATGGGTACCACGTCGTGTTGCTGCATGTATCAGTTCAAACTGCCGTCTAAGCGACTTGTTAACTTCCGCCTTGAACGCCTCAAGGTTGGTTTCCAGAAGGCGCTTTGCCTCTTCGTAGGGTATACCTGCTGGCCAGTATCCTCCCCCATAGGCTTTGTTACAGGATGTCTGGTCAGAAGCTAGCTCGATTGGTATCTTGTTCTTCACCACATATTCCCATAAATCGACGACATTACCGTGATAGGCTATTGAGACTGGTTCTTTTGAAGCGCGGTATTCTTCGACCCACTGGAACACTTCATCTAAATCACCTGTCACCAGCTTGACCCATTTCTGATCTTTTCGGGTTTTGATGGCTTGTGCATCCACTTCTGCGATGACCCCAATCCCACCAGCAATTTCAATCGCTTTACCCTGAGCTCCGCTCATACCACCGAGTCCAGAAGTAAGATAGACCTTGCCTCCCAGATTCTGACCGATTGGAATATTTAGGTATTTACGACCAGCATTGAGCAGGGTGATGTAAGTTCCATGGACAATGCCTTGGGGGCCAATGTACATCCATCCTCCAGCTGTCATCTGGCCATAGTTAGTTACTCCCATGGCTGCAGCATTTAGGAATGGGATATCGTTGGGTTCCGGTGTGTCGAACTCTCCAACCATCAAACCATTAGTGGATATAACGCGGGGCGCGTCTCGACGTGAAGGGAATAATCCTACAGGATGGCCAGAACTCACCACAAGGGTTTGCTCATCACTCATTACTTCCAAGTATCTCTTGATCAGTTGGAACTGCATCCAGTTCTGGCAGACCTGTCCACATTCTCCGTAGGTCACTAGCTCATAGGGGTAGAGGGCAATATCGAAGTCGACATTGTTGTCTAGCATCACCTGTAAGGCTCGCGCTTCGAGGATTCCCTTGTACTGATCGACGGGTTTAGCGGTGATTGCTCCAGGTGGTCGGAATCTGTACCCGTAGATGCGCCCCCGTCCCTCATCACCAATCATACTAAGTTCTGTAAGAAATTCTTGAGCAAGATCTTCATGTAGCTCTTCGGGAACATAACGAAGGCTATTTTTTATTGCAATAACAAACTCTGTTTTGGTTAGCTGATATTTTCTCTTTGGAGCCCTTCGAATTTTTCTACCCTTGTATTCCGTAATGAACTCTGGATAAGGTGGGAGTTTTGTAGGAAGCTTGATGGTCATTGCCTGAGAGACATCCAATTTAGTCATTCAGAATCCCAACAACATGATGCTTGTGGTGAAGGTAGTTCTTAGTTTAGATTAAACGATATATAGTGGTTTCTCCCATCCCATTGGGTACGTTTAGGTGCATGATTCGGCATGAATATTTAAGGCAATCTCGCGCTGAATTATACCTCAAACCTTGGCTATAAGGATGTATAAATCAGTGTGTGATGAGGTTTTTCTTCGCCTTGTGTTTCTTGGTCTTTGGCTTTTCTTTCTTGGAATACGCAGCTATTACGGTCGGAAAGCACAGCCTGCTAGCCCGAAACGGACGCGCGAGGAGCGATGGGCAATAGCTACACAATATGAACATGGGGTGTTTGTGGTTCTCAGAGTAGTCCTTATGGTTGTGCTCATTCTCTCTGTTGTGATATACGCTTTTGTACCGTCGTGGCTGGAGTGGGCTCAATTACCCATTCCAGCTTGTTTTCGCTGGATTGGTGTGGCAATGGCGATTATTACCTTCCCTTTTCTCATCTGGGTAGGAAGAACACTAGGTAAACACGTGACGGGACAACTCGAACTCCGTGAAGACCATCAGCTCATCACAACCGGACCCTATAGTAGAATCCGCCATCCGCTATATCTGGTCTATTTGGTCTTTAATGTAGTCACGACGCTGATTGCAGCAAACTGGGTCTTTTTCTTTGTGATCGTCGCTGGGCTTTTGCTTCTCTATCCCCGCATCAATGCAGAAGAGAGCATGCTCATCGAGGAATTCGGGGAGCAGTACCGGGTTTACATGTTGCGAGCTGGGATGCTCTTCCCCCGAATCCGCAGGGCAGCTAAGGAATCACAAGATAGCAGTTAACTCATACAGTTTACCTCTATAAGCTGTTATACGGAGTTGGTAAGTATTTAATATCTCAACAGGCTATATTACGTTCATTGAGATTTAGGAGGAATTCCAATATGTCACGTGGTTCAGCAGTAGGTTATGTTATTTCCTTCATAGTTCTTGGCATCGTTTTGGGAGTAGTATTCGCTGGGTTAATTGCGATGTTCGCTTCAATGGGAGTACAAGTACCCTATCTAGAAGGGAACACCCTGCAATGGCATTACATCCCTAATCCCGACCCAACAGCTGCCTTTCGGGCTTTTGGGGAATCATTGCCATTGTGTTTAGGCGCCGGATTTCTGTGTTCATTTATATTAACAGGTTGTATTGCACTCAACAGAGAAGTATGTAGCTGACCAAACACGAGTAAACTCTACCCACAAATCCCGAAATACTAAGACGACTCGGTCATATTGCTTTACCTTTCATGGATGTAGAGAAACCGAAATCGTATTCAAGTAATCATTGTAGATAAAGACGGTCTCGTGATGGTAACGATTATCCCCTGAGCTGATTATATGGCGAGCATACGCACCGTAACAATCCAACGTTGGAAACCGAAGACGCGTGAAACCCTAGACGATATTGTTGTCCGCGAAGTAGGCCTCCGCATGATATTATCCGATTCTATTGGGGAGGAAAATTTCGCGTTTGTGCGAACCATACCCGCGCCTCCCTCCCCTCTAATCTACGGGCTTCTATACACCTCAAGAATCATAAATGCACTCGAGGATGTTGTACACCTGCGAGTGAGTAATCAACTCGCAAAAGTGCGCATTACCGATGAATGTGGTATTCACGAGAAACTCGACTCTTTGCGACCTACCGCTCGCCTCGTAACAGGTGTCTGTGGACCCGAGGGGGCGCTAGGAACGTGGCGTGCCTGTGATCTACCCCCAATCGATTCTCCACTCATTATCCAGCCAGACACTCTCCTCAAGGCCATCAAGGCACTGAATAAGTCGATGCCAATATACCAACAAACAGGAGGCACACACGGTGCAGCTCTAGCCGATATAATGGGGGGTCTCCACATAGTTGCTGAAGACGTTGGTAGACATAATGCCATTGACCGAGTTATCGGGAAAGCCCTTCAGAAAGGAAAGGATTGTAGTACCAGCTTGCTCCTTTGCACAGGACGTCTAACTGGTGATCTCGTGCTGAAAGCGGCTGTGGCTCGTATTCCGTACTTAGCATCCATAGGGGCAGCGGTAGATACAGGTGTAGAACTCGCTGAAGCCGCGGGTATAACCCTAATCGGATTTGTCAGGGGTACCCGTATGAACATATACGCCCATCCAGAGCGAATCTCATTTAATGGGGCTTGAATCTTCATCCTCCTTCAACGAACTAGACTAGATGCTTCTAGGCGTTCTGTTTCACCAACTTGGCTCATACACTCGTTGCAAAGGACCTCAGCATCAGCATTGACGCCAAAGCGGCTGAAAAACCTGCAGATGTTCTTAATATCACGGAGGAGGATAGGCCGCCCCTCCGCTACAACGCTATGGCGGCCAGGACGAGAAGCAAAGTCAATCGCTTGAGGAAAGTCAATAATCCAAGGCTCATCTTGGAACATGAGGATATTGAATGCTGAAAGGTCGCCATGTATCAGGAAAACCCGGTACAACGTGAAGACCTGCTCAATGATTTTATCGAAGATACGTTTGGGATGTTTGATATCAACATCTTTCAGAAGTGGTGCTGGTTGGAGGTCTTCACCGAGAAACCGGGCGGTGAACATATTATCGCTATGTCGAGCGGGTGTGGGGACATTTACGCCTGCACGAAACGCCCGTTCAAGGATCCAGAATTCCCGGGCTGCCCAGTAGGCCATAATGTCCTTAGAGAAGCCGACCTTGCCTCCGCCCATTTTCTTGCGTTTCCCTCGTTTTCCATGGGGTGTTGAATAATAGCGGTACACCTTCAATGCAAGGGGGAAGTCTCGCCAGAAAGCTAGGAAGACGGTGGCTTCTTTGCCAGCACTGATTATGCTCTGCACCTCCGTGGCGAGGTGGCTGGCGTGGGCATCCGCTCGAACAGATTCGAGAGTAATTTCTGGGAGGTCTTGGAGTCTCCCTCGAGCTCCTGCTTCTTTGCTGGACTCACGGAGCGCGATACTTCGCTTACTTATGTATGGGGCTGGATCGTTTGGCAATTTCTATCTTACCTTGAT